>NZ_PQWO01000029.1 GCF_003231495.1 Acaryochloris thomasi RCC1774 | reverse complement strand
GCTGCTGGAGATTGGCGAAGGTCTTGAAGAGTTGATGCTTCATCTTCAGTCAAAGTGATACGCAATGCTGCTGGCATGGAGGAAGAGGCGATAGATACGATAGCTATCTTAAGCTTATTTGCACCTCCCTACTTACTGCAAGGTTAGATTGGTGAGCGAATGCATTGAATAGAAGTTTGCGATTACCTTTCACGACAGTAGATTACGGCCCCTTTATTCAGAAGAAGTGCATCACAACGACAAGGGATTAATACACTTGTAAAAGTAGAGATAATGCTGTACCCGTTAAGTCCACTAAATACAGCACGACTTCACGCAGCAGTTTATTCTTTTTGAGAGAAAAAACTCGCGCCTGCTAAGAAAAAACGGACACGAATAATTACTTAATTTTATTTTCAGAAATAAAAAATGACCCTTCCAAAGAGGGTGATCGGCAAGCCAAAAAGACACAGAAAACCGGGCGAGCCGCGATGGCTCGATAATTTTGTGAGCACAAAATAGCTTAGGTTACCGTTTGCACAAAAGCAGTAGCATATTTAACTAATGCATAATCTGCATATAACCCTAAAGAGATCTAAGTGCGCTAAATTCATTGGTGTCGGAAGTTGAAGTAATTAAGAGGTTACTTTCTGTACTTACGGCCATAAGAATTTATCGGCATGATTGATCCTGATTGATTTCATTGCCAATCCTCAGCCTGAGGTGGCCCTTCTCCACTTGGCTGGATATTGGTATGAACAGTCGATATAGGTTCAATCAAATTGAGAGTCCATGATCCGTTGAGTGACTGATCTGTTGGTGTCTTCTAGCTCCTGCAGGGAAAAGATCAAACTCACATAGCGCCTTTATTTGTTTGAAATAGTAGGCTTTATCCTCGCCGGAGAAAGTCGCTAGATACTTTCTCCCACCGGAAGTATCTGTGTTGATCAAGTTAAGAGATTGTTTTGCCTCTACTGGATGCAACCATTTTCCGGTTCATAGCCATAATTCTCTCTGTTTTACAGAGTCAAACCGTAATGCTTTATTTCAAAAGTATCATTCAGACCTTTACTTTTCTACGAGTCAATTGTCTAGGGAATAGAGAATATGGATGCTGCGATTAGGCAATCACTACGAGAGCTTCAAACAACTGATAATCTCTCAGGCTTTGGCAAAATTCTAGGTCACTATATTGTCATTGGTATAGCTGTTGCCCTCGCTAAGCTAAGCTTCTGGCTGTATCCAGTCGCATTACTGCTGATTGGCTCTCGTTTGAGAGCGTTGGATAATCTTTCCCATGAAGCATTTCATAATCAGGTCTTTAAGAGTTCATTCTTAAATGACTGGATTACATCAATTTTTTGTGCATTCCCAGTTCATATCTCAATTGGTGTATTGCGAAAGATTCATCGGGAACACCATGTTCATATTGGGGATTCAGAACGAGATCCTAATTTGCCAAAATATGCTCATCTACCACTCCCTCGGCATCAAAGGAACTGGCACCTGTTTCGAGTTTTAAGCGGAGCATATCAGTTCAGAAAAAGTCTAAATGCTTATGCTCAAAGCTTTCTCAGTCCTGCTTCTAGAGTAGAGCTTGTTGCTCGAATTCTCTTTTGGTTGACCATCATACTGCTAGTTTCTGCTGTAGGACTCTGGCAAGACTTTCTCCTTTTTTATGTTGTTCCTTTGCTTACGACATACGCAGCTATCCGTCAGTTAGTGAATATGAGTGAGCACATGCTAGATACCAGCGTTCCTTATTTCACTCGGAACATCATGTGTCACCCCATTCTGCAGTTCTTGATGTTTCCCCATGCAGATCATTTGCATCTCATTCACCACTTGAATTCTGCTATTCCTGGTTCTAGATTGCGAACGGCTCATCAGCTTTTGCTAGCCGACCCTGAATATGCCTATCTTCCCTCCTTTGAGGGTTACTTCTTCGGGGAAAATAGCTTTCTAGCGTGGGCTTTTCAAGATATTGAGTCTCAGCCATTGTCCCAAGCTATCTCAGTGAAAGCTTAGGCAAAAAATATATATCTCTAGGTACTGAAGTCATTTCTTGATTTCAGTAGGTGATTCTTGTCTTTCATTACACGGTTGCGAAAGTAAATACAGACTATGGTTACGACTGTCAGACCTGAAACGGAAATAGATTCTAAACGATACCTAGGTTATCGCAATCATTTTGCAAATGCGATCGCAATTTCTAGCATCTTGATTGGGTATTGCGGCGGTATTACATTTCTATTCTCAGACAATTATTTGTTAAACGCACTGGGCGTGATTTGGCTTTCTCACAGCCTCATCAACTCTGCCATCATGACCCATGAGTTCATGCACGACACGATTTTCTACAGTCGTCGTTGGAATACCTATGGAGGCAATCTCATGATCTGGCTGAACGGCGGCTGTTATGCTCCCTTTCGAGATCTAGCCAGGGTCCATCTCGGTCATCATATCGATTGTGTAGACCTTGGTCCCTTTGACTTGCCTAGTATGATGGGACGCCTTCCTTCCCCTGTGCGTAATGCAATTCTTACATTGGAGTGGCTGTACTTTCCCTGCCTGAACTTTATGGCTCAGTGGCGATCGATTACGGTGCCGTTTTGGCATCCTGATCGGAAGCATTTGCGGCTAAGAGTTGCGACGCTGTTAGTGATTCGTGGGGCTTTGTTTACCGTCATGGGGACTATTTCATTGAAGGCATTAGTGCTTTACTTTATTGCCTATACGGGTATGGTGACAGTCATTCGGTGGATTGATGCATTCCAGCATACCTTTGACGTGTACCCTATCGGTTCTGAACTGCCTAACCATAGCCGCGCGTACGAGACGCTCCACACCTTTTCCACCCCTTTATTTAGTTTTCGCTACCGATGGGTCAATTTGCTGCTCCTTAACTTCGGCTATCACAACGTTCATCATGATGTGATGCGCTGCCCGTGGCATAGCCTGCCTGACTTAGATCGTGAACTTTATCGCGGCAATGAAGTTCAATACATTGATGTGAAGCATCTGCTGCAAAACTACCATCGATTCCGCATCTCTCGAATTTTTCTAGGACAGGGTCAAGCTTTAAACCGTCCTGAAGATCTGGATCTGGAAAAATTTTACGGTGCAACAGCGGTTTCCCTATTATTCATGCCGTATTAGAACGGGACTATTGATGTAGTGCTGTAGAAATGAAGCAGTTTCTGAGTTGCTTTATCAGACTGTTAGCGAAAGGAAAAAATATTGATCAATGTACGCGATCCGAAGCTAACGCATGAATGGAAAGGCATTGCCTTTATCCTTATGTCTGCATTTGGATTTTCTACGCTGGGAATTTTTGGAAAACTTATTTATGCAGAGGGCTTAAACATTACAAGCACCCTAGCATTGAGATTTTTAGGTGCATCTTTTATCTTGTGGATCTGGTTATGGCTGAGACAGGAATGGCGAGTTTCGAAGCGCGATGCATTCTCGGCAATTAGTCTTGGAATGTTAGGCTATGCGGGACAGGCAGCTTTTCTTTTCTCAGCCCTAAAATATACGAGTGCTGGTATCGCAACGCTGCTGCTGTATTCTTACCCAGCTATCGTTACGCTTTTGGCTTGGTTAATTGAGGGTGAACGTCCCACTCTCAACCGAAGCATTGCCCTAGCTTCAGCACTTGTCGGCTGTCTGTTAATTGCTGACTTGACTGGCCCAGATCGTTCACTTACAGGAATATTACTCGGTCTAGCTTCGGGGCTTTGGTATTCTTTCTACCTACTCTTGAGTGCACGGCTTGTAAACACCCTTAATCCTATTGTCAGCAGTGCCTATATTTCTCTAGGTGCTGCTGTGAGTTTTGTCGGAGCGGCGACCGCGCAGTCAACCTTTATCTTGCCCTCAAACCTAACGGCTGTCATGATTACCATGGCGCTCGTCATCGTATCAACAATCGTACCTGTTCTGAGTTTGTTAGCCGGAATTCAGATTCTTGGCATCTCTCAAGCCTCAATTTTATCGACCGTTGAGCCCTTGATAACTGTGCTCCTTGGCATGGTTCTCCTTAAAGAGAAATTCTCCACTATTCAAGCTGTCGGTGGTTTTTTGATTCTCAACTCGGTGATTATCCTCCGATTTCAAAGATCAGAGTATAAGCATCAATGATAATCAATATTTCTCGTTAAATATCTAATTCAAACGTCACTAAAAATCGAATAGATTATTTTCGTCAAAATCGTGTCTTTTTGGCAAAGTTCTCTGCATCTGGTTGTCGGCATGTTTACCAAAGGATAATCAATGGATAAACAAAACTTTCATTGAATTAAATCATTATTCATGTGAATATCGGTCTGGTTTGTGAAGTTAGGTATATAGAAAATGAACGAAGAATCGATGAATTCTTTCGAGTTTGATGTCACCCTTTTTAGTGGTCAGAACTTTGATGGGGATTTCTCCTATGACACTTCTGTAATTACGGGTAATGGAGAAGAACTGGCTCGAATTGAAGATGATTTGGGTGATTTTAAATTAACCCTTAATATCTTTGGTGAAACGTTTACTGAAGAGAATGATATTGACTTTGGCGATGGCGAACCCCCTTTTCCTTTCGCCACATTTGAAGATGGTGAGATTCAGGGAATTGACTATTTGCCCTCTGCCGATGACGTCGGCGTAGAGGGCTTTGGCGGATTTTTCATTCGTCAGTCAGAGCTACTCTTCGTTGAAGATGCTTACTTTGAGGTTGCTGGTCAGGGCCTGACCCCTGTACCTGTAGCTGGTTTCAACACTGAACTTGTCGGCATTGTGGACTACGAAGGCCAGGCCTTTAATACAGTTGCTGGTACTGAAATAGGTGACTTTCTGCAAGGCACTAAAGAAGATGATCGAATCTTTGCCCGTGAAGGCAGCGACCGAGTGTTCGCACGTAGGGGCGACGACTTTATCCGCGGCGGTGACGGAGCGGATCTCGTCAATGGTGGCAAGGGAGACGATACTCTCATTGGCGAAGCAGGTGCTGACATTCTCAACGGCGGCAGAGGTAATGATGATCTTCAAGGGGGTGACCAAGCCGATCTACTTCAAGGCAAGCAGGGAGATGATACCCTCGCAGGGGATGATGGACGCGACACTCTGATGGGTGGCAGAGGCAGTGATAGTCTTTCTGGCGGCAGTGGCGCTGATCAGATTCTCGGCAATCGTGGTGCTGACACATTGATCGGTGGTGCTGGTAATGACACCCTAGTTGGTGGTGCAGGTGCAGATCTGTACACCTATGACACGGGCGTAACCTTTGTCCGTAGAGATGTTGGCAGCGACCAGATCCAAGGATTTGTCGCAGGTCAGGACAAGATTGCCCTAGGTCTGACCACCTTTGACACATTGAGTAGTGTTGCGGGCGACGGCTTCAGCGTTGCGGCTGACTTTGAGGTGGTGAACAGCACGATGGGCGCTCGCCAAAGCTTAGCTGAAATCGTTTATCAGACCAACACAGGCGACCTGTTTTACAACCAGAACGGTGCCAACGCTGGCTTTGGAGAGGGGGGATTGCTAACCACCTTCACTGATAACCCCGGTCTAAGCACGTCAGATTTTATCCTTCTCTAGAGGAGCGTCTATAGCTCTCTGAATTGCATTTTCTTCCTGGCTGGGGGCGGAGCACTCACCGTTCTTGGCATAGGAAATAGAAGGGGAGATCAATTCAGAGGGCTGACGATGTTGAGGACGGACGCTCTGATCCTATCCTCTATTCCCGCTTGTGTGCCTAGTTCTAAAGAGAGTCATTGAATGGATACTTGCCACTTCCGTTTTTGCGATCGCACCGCAGCAATCGATATACAGCAATTGCAGTTATTATTTCAGCTTTCAGCTCCCTGGGCTGCTGCTCGTTGTGGTGCAGATTTAGAAGTTGCGATCGCAAACAGTTACCCTGTGATCACGGTCTGGGAGGGAGAGCGACAGATTGGATTTGTCCGCGCCACCTCTGACGGTGTTTATCGGGCTGTTATTTGGGATGTTGTGATTCACCCGGAGTATCAAGGGGTGGGCCTTGGTCGCAAGCTAATGGCAACGCTCTTAAAACATCCTCACATTTGCTCAGCCGAGCGCGTGTACTTAATGACTTCCCGAGAGCAAGGGTTCTATGAACACATTGGGTTTACCCAGAATCTCTCCACCACGATGCTGCTTGAGCATCAGTCCTTAGAAATTTCTCCATCGCAGGCCCAACGAGATTTGTATTCTGTCACCGTATCGGCCTAAACAGCGTGAACACCCGACAACGGCTATCTTCTCTTTTTATCTGCGTGTTGGTTCTGACATTGAGTTGTGCTCCCTCTAGGTTTCTGGTCTCTAAGCAAACGCTAGCACCAAGCGTTCAGGAAACAGCGCAGGTTCTGCAGCTAGGATGTTCTAGGGATTGGGCAGGTTGGTGGCCCTGGGCAATTGCTCAAGAGCAGGCTTTTCTTGAAGCCAATGAAATCAAGATTGAGCTGCAGTGGTTTGACGACTACTACGCCGCTTTAGCAGCCATAGCAGAAGGGACTCTGGATGCCAACTGCCAAGTTTTCAATGACACAGTTGAGATGGAATCGCGTTCGGTGAATGGCGAAGTTGTGGTGTTAGTCACTGATTATTCTAGCGGCAACGACAAAATCATCGTGACCGGAGAGATCGCAAGTCCTGCAGCACTCAAGCACAAGCACATTGGTGTTGAGCGAGGGAAGCTGACTGATTTTTTGCTCACCTTAGTCTTAGAAAAAGTCGGCATGAAGCGTGATGCGGTCAAGATTGAGGACCTGAGCACAATAGATGCTGCAACTGCTTTTGTGGCAGGAAAGCTAGATGCGATTGTGGTTTGGCAGCCGGACTGGCTAGTGGCTCTGAAACGTCCAGGCAGTCGAGAGCTATTCAGTTCTAAAGATTTTTCGGGAAGTATTCCTCAGGTCATTGCTGTGAGTCAGACAGCGTTGAATCAGAAGATGGATGCAGTTCAGTTCTTGGTCAAAAGCTGGTTTAAGAGCCTTCATTTTATAAATCAAAACCCAGACCTCTCCAGGGAAATTATGCTGACGCACTCACAACTCTCTGACGCGAAGTTTGAAATGTTCAGTCAGGGTATACATCTTCTATCGGTTGACGAAAACATTCGAGCACTGACGCCAGGGAACAATTTTGACCATCTCGGCTTTACGGCTCAAAAAGCGGCCCAGTTCTTGACGGAAGCAGGACTTCTAGCAGAGCAGCCTAACCTAACGACGCTCTTTGACGACCGTCCACTACGGGCCTATCGGCAGAATGATTTAGGCCGTGAGTCTTAGAGCATTGAGGGCCGTACACACCTGGATGTGATGAAACTATCAGTAGGTAAAACGTGAAATACAGACAGCTTAGCTGGTCTCGTCGGGAGACCTTGGGGTTACTCAGGGGGGTTGTCGGAAGTCTCACAATCGGGAGTTGCGCTCGAACAAAGTTGATCGCTCAGCCCCCCTCTCGACAGGGTAGCTTTCATCCTCAAACAACATCCTCAGCAATGCCGGAAGCCGCTAGTCCCGATCTTCCTCAATCCTTAACAGCAGCTTTGCAAAACTCGCGAGATCCCAATTCAGTGTTGACAGCTCTTATGCCTGTGGTGGTGAAGGAGTTGAGATGCGATCGCTGCTTCCTCTTTGTCCGTGCTCCGCTGCAGCGGTTGACTCGAATTACCCACGGCTATAGTCGTGAAACTCGATGGCCCACTATGGTCCAGTCTACCTGGAGTCCTGAGTCGCAGGCGCTAAATCAAAAGGATCCACTGACCGCATCAGCTTATCGATCTTCGCAAGCCCACTTTATAGGAGATATCGAGTCAGCGCCCACCGGCACACTGGACTTGGCATTAGAACGATCTGTGTTTAGACATCGGGCACTCATCCACGCTCCGATTTATCAAGGGAATGTGTTCTACGGCATCTTAGAGCCCTGTGTCTTTGAAACACCAAGAATTTGGACCAGACGCGATCGCAAGATCACCACTGAACTTCAAGAAAGATTAGGTCCGTGGATCGTGCGATATCTCCAGTAAGTCAATCCCCAGCCTTGAAGTTAGACCGTCATACATGGGCTGCTTTACAGCCAATACCTCAAGTGTTCCAGCTCATGAAAATCTTTATAGGAATAAGTGAGTATGTTTGGTATCGACACTCCGCCCCCTGAAAATTTTCTCGGACTTTTAGCCTTACTCAGCTATGTCATTACCCTTACGCCAAGCGTGATGAGAATTGTATTCCCCCATATGAAAAAAACGGGTATACCGAAGGCATTACTCAAACAGCGTCGATGCATCGGTGTTTTAGCTTTTTTGTTGGCTATTATTCACGGTTGGATACTAGTAAGAAAGCGCGATATCGATTTTATGGATCCCAGGACTTCATGGATTTACTTTCAGGGAATTGCGACAATGGCTATCTTTGCTATCTTAGCTGCGACCTCCAATGACTGGAGTGTTAGAGCTCTTAAAAAAAATTGGAAAAAGCTTCATCGGCTGACCTACCTTGCCCTGTTTTTGCTGACTTGGCATGTATGGGACAAAATGTCTGATCACTGGACCTATGTCACGCCAATCAGCATGATCGCGATCCTATGCATTACAGCCCTTTCAATACTACGTTTATGGCGGGAGAAGAAAGCATCAAATCAGGTTCCACGCTCTCCTTGTTCTAGCCCTCAAGCACTGACAGGAGCGCAGTCTCAATCTAGCCGATGATTTGCTCAGTTAGAACGCATTCCCTCAGGAGGTATCAGGCATGAAATGTCGAACTGCTCGGAAACAGCTTAGCTCTAAAAGACCGACTGTCTTACTCCTTATGGCTACTGTGTTCATAGGTGTATTGGGGCTGATCTGCTCCCAAGTGTGGGCAAGGTCTAAAACTTTGGCCCTTGCAACAAATGCAATTCAGCCTATTTCTGCGTCCCAGACATTGGATCATAGAGGGACTTGGGTTTATGCCATTGCGGTCAGCCCAGACGGGGCTACCCTCGTGAGCGGTGGCTATGATGGCAAACTCAGGTGGTGGAATGCACAGACAGGGACTCTAGCCCACACTGTTCAGGGCCATGGAGATGCTGTCGCGTCTATTGCCATCAGCCAAGATGGTCAGACGCTTGTTAGTGGGAGTTGGGACAATCGCATCAAGGTTTGGAGTTTAGAAACACAGCAGCTATTACAGACGCTCAAACAGGGAGATGATGTAAAAGCGATTGCCCTCAGTCCAGATAGTCAGTTTTTAGTCAGCGGCGGAACGGGCAGAAGGCTCCATATCTGGAATCTGAAGACCGGAAAACGGATCTATCACGTCAAGACCGATAGCTGGATTCAGTCTGTAGCCTTTGGTCCCAAAGAAAACAAAATTGCCTTCGGTGACGATAGCGGTCGTATCGAAGTTTGGCAACTTGCCGATCGCCACCCACCGATTCAGATTTGGGCTTTGATGGGCCACGAGGATTCTGTAAGAACCATTCGTTTTAGTCCTGATGGTCGTACGCTAGCCACTGGTAGTGATGACCGAACAGTCAAGCTGTGGAACGTTAGCCAGGGAAAACTACTCAAAGCTTTTGCTGGGCATATGGATGCGGTCCGAGCAATTACTTTTAGTCCCGATGGGAAGATTCTTGTGAGCAGCAGTCATGATACAACTGCCAAGCTATGGAGTGCAGCGACAGGGAATATTTTAGGTACCTTACCTGAGCATCGCCAAGCAATTTGGACGGTTGCTTTCAGTCCTAATGGGAAGAGTATTTTCACCGGCAGCAGTGACACAACAATTAAACGTTGGCCAACACGTCTGAAAAATTAGCATGTGTTTGAGTTGTACGCTCTATAGAAATATTGATACATGATTTCTCTGTATTGGTATAAAATTCATTCTCATGGAAATGGTCGTCGACTTTTAATTTCGTGAGTTCCTATCTTTATTTATTGATTAATAAGGTGAAATTGCCAACGGTTAAGATGTCAATTCTATAGGCATTAAAAAATCCAAAAGTAGTTTTTATTTAGAAGAGCAGAACTTATTAATATGCTTAATGAATGCTACTAAATGGAAGTATAAAAATAATTCTTTCATCTGTTCTGAGGGTTTTTAGTGCTTTTTTTGTAGGGATTTATAGATTGCAGGATTCTGATCCTATATTGAGAGGATGTCTACTCTCCTAGTCTGGATTAAGCACACTTTATACTCTCTTCTAAATTAGCTCTAACCTGCTTCCAATATTGTTGCTAACCGATCAATCTGTTCAGATTGGTGGGTCGCCATCACAGAAAACCGAATGCGACTGGTCGGAACAGTCGGGGGGCGAATTGCAGGAGCATAAATACCCTTCTCCAGTAGCTCTTGACTCACTTTGAGTACAATCTCTGGGCTCTTCATCTGCAGGCACATAATCGGAGAATCTGAAGGCAACAGTTTCCACTCTCCATCTATGACCCGAGGAAGTTTTGAGATCGCCTCCTTAAGCTGGGCGACATTCTGCCACAGCTGCTCACGGCGCTGAGGTCTGGATTGAATAATCTGAATTGCAGCTAGTGCTGCTGCGGTATCTGCTGGGGATAGCCCTGTTGTATAAATCCATGTGGCAGCCCGATTTCGGAGGTAGTCAATCAGCTGAGCAGTCCCCGCTACATATCCTCCTAAACTGCCGAGAGCTTTGCTCATAGTCCCCATTTGAATGAGGGGCACGCCGCTGCAGTCAAAGTGCTCTACACAGCCTGCACCTGTCGGTCCTAAGACACCCGTGCCGTGGGCTTCATCGACAAGCACCATGCAGTCATACTGGTGAGCAAGATTTAAGATTTCTGGTAGAGGGCAGAGATCGCCATCCATGCTGAAGACGCTGTCGGTCAATAGTAGGCAGCGACGGTAGTTATGCCGAGTCTTCTGTAGCTGATTGTGTAGGTCCGTGACGTTGCTGTGGCGGTAATCGAGAATCCTTGCTCCACTCAATTTCGCACCGTTTTTGAGACTAGAGTGGTTGTATTCGTCACCCACAATTAGGTCTCGTTTGTCGACCAGTGCAGCAATCGTTCCTATGTTAGCGAGATAGCCAGAACTATAGACGATCGCGTCCTCTGTTCTTTTCCATGCTGAGATCGCACCTTCCAATTCCTCATGTACCAAACGATGACCGCTGAGCAATCTTGACCCTGTACTGCCTGTGCCGTGGGTTTTGATAGATGAGATCGCAGCTGCCTGCAGCCGCTCATCCCCAGCCAGCCCTAAATAATCATTACTGGCAAAGTTCAAGACCGATCTACCTTCAAGCTGCACAACTGGACCAGGTTGCCCCGCCGTCACTCGAGGAGAACGGTGCCAGTGAGCTTTGTGAATCGTCGCTAAGGATGATTCGAGCCAAGCATAGGAAGATTGCATAGTGTCTATTCGGTCAGAGAATCTCAAAAAGTAATCTAGCGCTCAGCTAAAGAGACTGCCGTTGAAGTCTAGCGAAATGTAAACGACGTTTTGCGAAATGTAACGCTTGCCCTGTAGGCCGCCTGTATCCCTGGGCAGTTCATGTAACATTGCAGGAGAGTCGATGCAGATCATTGCATAGTCTTTCCTTACAAACGTGACGAAAGATTACAGTCTGTGTCTGACAGCGGCATAAATTACATCGAAACAACGACTTGAGGCCCTCATGGTAAATACCCTCAGCAAGCCTGAACCTTCTGAAATGCGCGATGGGATAAAATCCCCCGCCGCTGAGACAATCCTCACGCCACGGTTTTACACCACCGATTTTGATGAAATGGCGAAGATGGACCTCTCGATCAATGAGGACGAGATGCAGGCCATCCTGGATGAATTCAAGATTGACTACAACAAAACTCACTTTGTGCGGGACGATCGCTTTGAAAAGTCCTGGGATCATATTGACGGTGAGAAGCGCAAGCTCTTTATTGAGTTTCTAGAGCGCTCCTGTACGGCGGAGTTTTCGGGTTTCTTGCTCTACAAAGAAATCAGCCGCCGCATCAAAGATAAGAACCCTATGCTGGCGGAGTGTTTTAACCTCATCTCCCGAGATGAAGCTCGCCATGCCGGTTTTCTGAACAAGGCGATGTCTGACTTCAACCTGTCTCTTGATCTAGGTTTCTTGACCAAGAGCCGCAGCTACACGTTCTTCAAGCCTAAGTTCATTCTCTATGCCACCTACCTCTCTGAGAAGATTGGTTACTGGCGCTACATCACCATCTATCGCCACCTAGAGCAGAATCCTGACGACTGCATCTACCCCATCTTTGAGTTCTTTGAGAACTGGTGCCAGGATGAAAATCGCCACGGCGACTTCTTTGATGCGCTGATGCGATCGCAACCCGATATTCTTAAAGACTGGAAAGCACGGCTCTGGTGCCGTTTCTTCTTGCTGTCGGTGTTTGCCACCATGTATCTCAATGATCTAAACCGCTCTGACTTTTATGCCATGCTGGGCCTCAATGCCCGTGAGTATGACAAGGAGGTTATTGAGAAGACTAACGATACTGCGGGTCGCGTATTCCCCATCGTGTTAGATGTTAATCATCCTGACTTCTATCGCCGCTTAGAAACCTGCGTTGCGAATGGTGAGAAGCTCCGTGCTGTGGATGCTTCCAATGCGTCCAAGCCGGTTAAGACTCTCAAGAAGCTACCTGCGTTTATCTCCAACGCCATCCAGTTTCTAAATCTCTATTTGCTCAAGCCAATTCCTACGGCTCAGCTAGAGGGCACTATTCGATAGTTCAATAAAGTCTGGATAGACCTACTTGAAAAAGAGCCTGAAAATCTCAGGCTCTTTTTTTTCTGACATGCCCCAGTAAATATTGCATGTTTTCCTTGTTGTGCATTGCTTGTAGCTCATCAATACTTGCAGATCATTACGAGTCTGACTTTACTTTTGATGGGGTGAGTTGAGACACAGTCTATCCGCCATCCTTAACTTGTTGCTGAATTTGGCCTTTGCTGGGTAGCGTAAACATAAATGTAGATCCAGTTTGAGATGATGGATCGAGCCAGATTTTACCACCGTGTCGCTCAATAATTTTTTTGCAGACTGCTAGGCCAATCCCGGTCCCAGAATAGGCTTCACGGTTGTGAAGGCGCTGGAAAATCACAAAAATACGATCAGCATACTTAGGATCAATACCAATGCCGTTATCTTGAACGGTAAAAGTCCAGAATGCTTCAGATTGAACGACCCGAATTAAAACTTTGGGGATATCAGCTTGACAGTATTTGATTGCATTACTGATTAGATTCTGAAACAACTGCCGCATTTGCGACGGATCTATAGATAGAGTTGGCAGGAGCTGAGCATCAATCTGGACCTCTCGTTCTGCAATAATGTGGGCGAGGTCAGACTTAACGCCCTCTAAGATTTCGTTTAGGTCAGTGGTTTGAATATTAAGTTCCGCTCGTCCGGCTCGAGAATAGGTCAGCAAATCGCGGATCAGTAACTGCATCCGATGGGTCCCATCCATAATGTGGTTCATATAACGCTCTGCTTTTTCGTCTCCTTGTTCTGGGTAGCGTTTGACCAAGAGTTCGGTGAAGCTTTTGATTTTACGGAGTGGTTCCTGCAGATCATGAGACGCAACATAGGCAAACTGACCCAGCTCTTGATTAGAGCGAGAGAGTTCTTGGTTGAGTTGCTGCAGTTCTTCTTCTGCGCGCTTGCGATCGCTAATATCCGTTACGATTCCTAAATAGCCCGTCACGGTTCCAGCATCATCTCGAAGTGAGATCGCCCGGCCATACACCCAAACCACCTTTTTCTGGGGCGTCAAGAATCGATATTCCGACTCAAACTCTATCCCCGATTCAGTCGCCTGAGACCATTCGCTCCAAATTCGCTCTCGATCCTCAGGATGGAGTACATGAGACCAGCCAGTTCCCATTGCCTCATCTATCGTAAGTCCTGTCATAGCTTGCCAACGGGCGTTTACGAACTCACACTCTCCCTGGAAAGAGGTTTGATAAATCCCAACTGGGGCGGAGGTCACTAATGCTCTAAATCTAGCTTCACTCTTTTTCAAGGTGGATGCTGCCTGTCTGCGCTCAAGGGCTTGCGCCAACGAGTTCGCCATAGATCCAAGCATCACGACTCCCCCACTCGCCAAAACCAACCATTGAAGACCAGAACTTTGATGGACAATAGAGTCTGCATTAGGTTTGGCAATCAGTAACCATTTCCGTTCAGCAATATCTAGGGTTGTGGTGTAATAAATTCCTTTCTGAAGAGTGCTAGCTATATCCCCCTTAAAATTGCCAGAGGTCTTCTTTTGAGTGGACGAAGCGGCGTAGAGGAGTTGTTCGCTCTGAGGCAATGATTGATCCAAGAGGTAAAATTCGAAGCCCTTTGGGAGGGTGCCATCCAAGATACGGTTCATCAGATCCTCAATCAGGAAAATGCTAAGGGTAAATCCTTCTAGGTTCTGGCGACGAGCTGGAATAGAGTTGATCGGTTGATCTTGGCGAAAGATGGGCAAAAAGATGAGAATACCTTTCTTGCCTTTTAGTGTTTCTTGTACCAAGTCAATGGGAGCGGTGGCGATCGCTTGATTTTGATCTCGGGCTTGATTCATCGCCTTTAGTCGAGCCGGATTAGATGCTAGATCGAAGCCAAGTGCAGGCTCATTGCCTTGAAAGGGTTCTATGTAATAGATGGGGAAGTATTCTAGGCGTTGACTGGCCCTGACTATCTGCCCCTGCAGATTGCGCTCGGTGATTTGGAAGTTAGGGAACCCCTCTTGTCTAGCTGCCTGTTCGTAGGTCTCTCGTTCGGTAGAGGGGATCCGTGGTATCCACTCCAGCGCTTTGATCGCTGAATTCTCAAGCAAGCGAACTTCGACAAACTTTTGAAACTCCTGCCGCTCAACCGTCTCAGAGGCATTGTAAAGAGCAACGATGGATTCGATGGATTCGATATTCCGATCCAATGCTCTTTGGATGGATAATTCTGCATTGGATGCCTGTAATTTAAATTCTTTCTTTCGATTGGATTTTTCGAGCTGTAGTACAACCCAGAAGGCCATAAAAGTTAGAGCTATCACGCCGCATAGTGTCACCGCTAATGGTAGGGCTGATAATTTCTTCGTGCGCAGAAAAACATCGCTCTGTTGTTTCTGCATCTAAGCTTTTTCCAAATCTAATGGCCGATTGAAATAGTATAAATCAAGCTGATGAAGGTTCTGTTGCATTGGCTCTATGAAGGCAGATGAATGGGAGCAACCCTCTGATTTTTTAAACAGCAATCCTAAAGATATCTTGATAAGTCAAGCGATAGCGGAGATACCCGCGCAAAGCCATCAGGATAATGAAGGAGCTGATCAGCTGACATCTATGTAAAGCTGGAGCTGTAAATCCCTCAACCTGTCATCTGGGCAACGGGTTAACGTAACACTACCTAAATCACCGCACCCGCGTTAGGAACGATTACAATTTTGTTGGGGTTCTCCATACTCCCTTAGCCCTTTGTGAGTTTACTGACCGCATGACTGACGTTCCCGTCTCTCGTATTCGCAACTTTTCGATCATTGCCCATATCGATCACGGCAAGTCTACGCTGGCAGATCGCCTATTGCAGGTGACCGGTACGGTGCAGGCTCGGGAAATGAAAGAGCAGTTCCTCGACAGCATGGATCTTGAGAGAGAGAGAGGCATCACTATCAAGCTGCAGGCTGCTCGGATGAACTACAAGGCCCAAGACGGTGAAGAATATGTGCTTAATCTGATTGACACACCGGGGCATGTGGACTTTTCTTATGAAGTGTCGCGATCTCTAGCCGCTTGTGAAGGAGCTTTGCTGGTTGTTGATGCTTCCCAAGGGGTTGAAGCTCAAACTTTGGCAAACGTTTACCTCGCTATTGAGAATGATTTGGAGATTATCCCCGTCCTCAACAAGATTGATTTGCCGGGTGCTGAGCCTGAGCGGGTTAAGGACGAAATTGAAGAGATTGTAGGGCTTGACTGCAGTGGGGCCATTCATGCTTCAGCGAAGGCTGGCATTGGTGTTGATGAAATTCTGGAATCCATTGTTCATCTTGTGCCGCCGCCGGAAGATACGACCGATAAGCCGCTGCGGGCTTTGATCTTTGACAGTTATTACGATGTATACCGAGGCGTCATTGTATATTTCCGCGTCATGGATGGGACCGTTAAGACGGGCGATCGCATCCACCTGATGGCCTCAGGCAAAGAATTTGATATCGATGAACTCGGTGTTCTCTCACCGACTCAGGTCCAGGTTGGTGAACTCCATGCCGGAGAAGTGGGTTACATTGCAGCCTCTATCAAGGCTGTAGAAGATGCTCGGGTGGGCGACACCATTACCCTTGCCAAAGCCGAGGCTGCAGACCCCCTACCAGGTTACGTTGAAGCGAAGCCGATGGTGTTCTGCGGGATGTTTCCCATTGATGCCGATCAGTTCCCTGATTTGCGCGATGCTTTGGAGCGCCTAAAGCTGAATGACGCAGCCCTTAACTATGAGCCTGAGACCTCCAGCGCGATGGGCTTTGGCTTCCGGTGCGGCTTTTTGGGCCTGCTGCATATGGAAATTGTGCAGGAGCGTTTAGAGCGTGAGTACAACCTCAACCTGATTATTACGGCCCCTTCAGTGGTCTATCGCGTCACCACCAATACGGGAGAGGTGATCACGATTGATAACCCCAGTACTCTGCCAGAGCCAAACCACCGCGAAAAAATTGAAGAGCCCTCCGTTCAAGTCGATATGATTACCCCCGAGGAGTTTGTGGGGACGCTGATGGAGCTGGGCCAAGATCGGCGAGGCGAATTCAAGGATATGAAATACCTGACGCCGGGGCGGACAACGTTAATTTATCAATTGCCCTTGGCGGAAGTTGTCACAGACTTTTTTGACCAGATGAAGTCGCGATCGCGCGGCTACGCCAGCATGGAGTATCAGTTAATTGGCTATCGCGAGAACCATCTGGTGAAGCTTGATATTTTGATCAATGAAGATCCGGTTGATTCGCTCGCGGCCATCGTGCATCGCGATAAAGCATACGGGATGGGGCGGGCGCTAGTGAGCAAACTTAAAGAACTCATTCCCCGCCATCAGTTTAAGATTCCGATTCAGGCTGCGATTGGCTCTAAGGTGATTGCTAGTGAGCGCATCCCAGCCCTGCGCAAGGATGTATTGGCGAAGTGCTACGGCGGCGACGTATCGCGGAAGCGCAAGTTACTAGAGAAGCAGAAAAAAGGCAAAAAGCGAATGAAGTCTGTGGGCAGTGTTGATGTGCCCCAGGAGGCTTTTATGGCTGTATTGAAGCTTAAAGACGATTAGACATGATTCGTTCCGAGTCGATTTTCCGGCTCAAACCGCATGTGAATTTGCTCGGACATCTTTATCTTTGAACATCGCTCGTATCTGTGCTCCTTTGGCTCCACATAGCTAAATGTTTGGGCTTTAGTTTTGCTAGGTCGTGAATTCAAAAATCTGTTCGGTTACAATGCCAGGGATCTGCAGTTGGATGATATCTGCGGCACAATTTTAAGCAACGTTGATAACCCCACTCGTCTCAATCTTCCCGGAGCGTAAACTAGAGCTTCACAAGCCTCTTCAAGCCGATCTAAATGGACCTTTGTCAGTATGCCCCCGAAACTAAAGCGAGCCATTAAGTTGCTGAGGATGACAATTGCGAAGTGGCAGGCCGACAAAGCCTCTCGACTGGCGGCGGCTCTGGCTTACTACACAGCCTTTTCGCTCGCTCCCATTCTCGTAATTGTGATTGCGATCTTGAGTCTTGCCTTCGGTGAAGAGGCAGCCCAGGCTCAGATTCTAGCTCAGTTTAGAGATCTGGTTGGCGACGATGGTGCAGCTATTGTAAAGGTCATGATGCGGGATACGCAGCAGTCAGGGTCCGGTATTACTGCCACACTCAGCAGTCTTGTCTTTTTGGTTTTTGGAGCCACCGGCATGTTTGCGCAACTCCAGGATGCTCTGAATACAATCTGGCAGGTCAAGCCCAAACCCGGTCGAGGGATTGTCAGTTTTGTGCGCGATCGCGTTTTATCTTTTGCGATGGTTTTAGGTATTGGCTTTCTGCTGCTCGTAGCTCTGATCTTCAGTGCGGGCCTTGCAGTCATCAGTGAGTATCTCAACAAAGGCTCGGAAGGTTTGATTCAAATTGGTCAATTCCTGGACCTTGTGATCTCATTTGGCGTGATCACTATCTTGTTTGCCATGATTTATAAAGTGCTGCCAGACGTCATGATCAAGTGGAGTGACGTCTGGGTTGGTGCGATCATGACCTCGATTTTATTCTCGGTGGGTAAAGCTCTGATTGGTCTTTATCTCGGCCACAGCAGCTTTAGCTCGACCTATGGCGCAGCCGGGTCTCTTGCTGTTCTTCTACTATGGGTATATTACTCAGCTCAAATTCTCTTTTTTGGTGCTGAACTGACACAGGTTTATGCCCAAAAATATGGCTCTAAAATATTGCCTGCTCGGTATGCCGTTTCAGTTAATCCAGACCAGCCTCCTCCGACTTGAACCTGCATGACCCATAAATCTTCACCCTCGCTGAAGCGCAGACTACTGAAGCTACGCTTTTTTCGGCAGCTCATCCGCACGCGCAAAAAAATCTCTGAGATTTGGAATCAGAATAGCGGTGATTGGAGTTGGGTCATTGAAAAGAAAAGGCCCATCGCTGCGCTGAACCGTAGCCTCTGGAAGGCCTCGGTTCCCTCTTTAAGCTTCTATGCGCTTCTGAGTCTGTCTGGTGTGATCTCAACGCTAGGGCTGCTTGCCAATAGTGCTGCCGCCATTATTGGTGCCATGATCATTGCTCCCTTGATGGGGCCTATTATTGGGATGGCCTATGCCATGACTGTGGGGAACCGACGCTTGCTGAAGCGATCGGTATTGACCACCTTCAAGGGCGTCATTCTTTCTGTTTTGACTGCCGCGATTATTACATTTCTCATCGGTTTGAAAACGCCGAGTTCAGAGATTTTAATTCGGGTCAGGCCCACCTTGATTGACTTAGGCGTAGCGCTGGCAGCAGGGGCTGCTGGAGCCTTTGCCCAGTCGCGGCGTCAGGTTGAAAATGCCCTGCCTGGGGTCGCAATCTCTGTCGCGTTAGTGCCACCACTGAGCGTGATTGGCATTGGGATCGCTTGGGCCAACACAAATATTGCGGTAGGGGCCACTGTCCTATTTGCCACCAACTTGATTGGTATTATTCTCAGTGGTTCACTTGTTTTCCTTTTTCAGAGCTATGGTTCTCTCGAACGAGCGAGAAAGAGCTTGGTGGCCGGGGGCGTCTCCCTACTGATTCTTGGAGTACCTCTCGGCTGGTCTCTACGTAATATTTTGGTGCGACAGCAGCTCAAATCTGAAATAAATACCCTAATTTCACGTGAATCGCTAACCTTTGCCAATACTGAGATTCAGCGCCTTGAGGTTCGCCCTGATTTTGATAGTGCTTTTGTTGAGTTAGATGTTGCCGCACCCCCGGGCACCATCTCTCAAAAACAGGTGCAGTTGGTTCGTCAGTTTCTTGTTGAACGTCTTGAGCAGCCCGTCCAGCTTAAGGTACGCGTTGTACCCACAGAATTTTTTGAAGATGGAATAGAGCCTTAAAGAATATGAACGACGGCATTAAAGCATTGACTGAGAAACTCTTGCTATTTACCCCTCAGCTCATTTCAGGTTTACTGAGCCTGCTTGTCTTCTGGTTTCTCAGTCTCGTTGCCGGAAGGATTGTTGATCAGGTCGGTCGGCGTAGCCATCTAGATCGGGATATTGTTAACCTTCTGCGCCGAGTGGTCTCTGTGGGCATCATTCTAGTGGGTATAACCGTCTCAATGGGCACGATGGGGGTTGATGTCTCAGCGATGGTTGCTAGCCTAGGTCTGACGGGCTTTGCTCTAGGCTTTGCCCTCAAGGACGTTCTGTCAAATTTGCTCTCTGGTGTACTTGTCTTGACCTACCGTCCGTTTATCCGTGGGGACTGGATTACGGTGTCGGGTTTAGAGGGAACGGTGATTGAAATTGATCTGCGCTACACAACCCTGGAAACTGAAGGAGATCGCATCCTAATACCGAATTCAACGCTGTTTACAAATCCTATTACGGTGCGTAAACCGTAACGGGCCTGCACAGCCTTACGTTTCTTCCGATGTTCCCAGATGTTTTTGGCTGCGTTGGGCCGCAAGCTCCATCTGTAATCTGCGCTCTGCAAAGCTAGCACGCTGGCTTTCAGTTAGCTGATCGAAGCAATGGGGGCAGGAGATGCCTGGCTCGTATTTCTCTGATTGATAGTCTTGCTCGGATAGCGGGTGGCGACAGCCAAAACACATGGTATGGCTACCGGGTTGAAGCTGTTCATCGACGGCAACGCGCTCGTCGAAGACAAAGCATTCGCCATTCCATAGAGAATTTTCAGGCTGGTGCGCCTGTAGGTAATTGAGAATGCCGCCCTCTAGCTGATAGACCTCTTCGAATCCCTGTTCCAATAGATAGGCGCTAGCCTTCTCACAACGAATTCCACCGGTACAAAACATTGCGACTTTTGGGTGCTCTTTGGGATTAAGCTGCTCATCAACAAACTGCGGGAATTGTCGAAAATTCTCGGTCTCAGGCGACTTAGCCCCTTCAAAGGTACCAATCTCATACTCATACTGATTGCGAGTATCAATTACCAGCACTTCGGGGTCTCGGATCAGCTCATTCCAGTTTTTAGGATCAATATGGGTGCCGGTTTTCTCTGCTGGATCGATGCCCTCTAAGCCCATGGAGACAATCTCGCGCCTCACCTTAACTTTCATGCGTTTAAAGGGGGGGCTTGGTACGTAGGAAAGCTTCGGCCATAGGTCAACAAATCGTGAATCTTGATGCAAAAACTGAAATAGAGCCTCTATTCCCGATGCTGGACCGGCAACGGTGCCATTTAAGCCTTCTGTGGCTAAGAGAATGGTGCCCATGAGGTTGTGGGCCTGAAAAATTTCGATGAGCTGCTCTTTGAGGGGCAGGCAGTCTTCTATGTATATAAATTTATACATGGTTGCCACTACGATAGGGCGATCGCAAGGTGGCTCTATAACGAGTGAATGATCTGGCATGGTGTGACTGGGGCTACGTGATAGCGAGGAACCCTTCAAAACAGACGTACTTCATCACCGTCATAATATCGACAAAACCGACTTGTCGAGTTCCTATCTGCAAAACGTCTAAAATAACAGGCTTGGAACATCAAGCCGGTAACGCTGCTCCTCTCTCAGGACAAAGCTAGCAGCACCCCTTTTCGTCATCATTCTCGCTGAATAATGACCTCTACCCGTCGATTTTGCTGACGTCCTTCAGGATTATCGCTGCCGTCTGCATTTGTATTTTCTGCGACTGGCTTTGATTCACCCAAGCCACTTGAGCGTAGGCGATCTGAGCCTATACCCTGACTGGTGAGCCAATCAGCAACGGCTTGGGCGCGCCGCTCAGAGAGAGGCTGATTGTAGGCTTCTTCACCTTTAGAGTCTGTATGTCCTTCGATCTGAATTGCTCCATCACCACTTTCTCTGATTAGATCTGCAAGACGCTGGAGCGTGGGCAGGGCATCAGAACGCAGCTCGGCCTTATCAAAATCAAACAGAACGTCAGCGGGGAGTGGAACCGTAATCTCTTGCGCCGTCACACGCCCACCCAGCTCATCGACAAGCGCATTGAGATCGCTTACTCGCGCGGTGAGAGGTCTACCGGCATCATTATTCTCGCTACGAGTACTGGAATCAAGACGGTCTTGACTCTGTTCAGAGGGAGTAGGAAGCTCACTGTCAGGAGAAGGCAAAACAGGCGAAGAGGCTTCTTTCCCCGCAGGTGGTTCGGGGGGCAACTCGGCAATCGGCTCACTGCAGCCCACCAGCGCAGATATAAGCAGCAAGAGTATTGTGGTCAAATGTTTGCTCATCGCTGCACCGGAACACCTAGGAAAGCTCCTACCTCGGGGATATTGACCGAGATTGTCTCTGAAGAAGGGGGCGGAGCCGGGAACTTGAACCACCCAGTAGCTGCTCCCCCCTTGGACGCCGCCGTGAGGCTAATGCTGTCTGTCGCAGCTAATGGCGATGCCATGTAGCGCTCTGTGTCGTCTTGAAGCACGTCATACCGTTTCGAGGTGGCATCATCAATGATGCTGACTTTATCAGGTTTGTAGACCGTAGATTGGACCCTATCAGTCGGGTTGCGATAGGTGATTTCAACGGTCAGGATATCACCAGTAACGACAGCACGACGTAAGTCTACCTCCATACCCCTTGGCCCTGGCTGGGTCTGAAGCACCTCGCTGGGGGCGGCTGCCACTGGTGTTGGCTCTGATTCCGATTCGATCCGTCCGACGCCTTCTACCGTCGGTTCAACATCTTCTGGCTCGGCACCTTGAGTGAACGCTGAGTCAATATTCTCTGGTT
Organism: Acaryochloris thomasi RCC1774; assembly: GCF_003231495.1. Taxonomy (NCBI): domain Bacteria; kingdom Bacillati; phylum Cyanobacteriota; class Cyanophyceae; order Acaryochloridales; family Acaryochloridaceae; genus Acaryochloris; species Acaryochloris thomasi. Next base: position 21,986 of record NZ_PQWO01000029.1, on the reverse strand, counting down.
CAGCAGCCGTTTCAATGCTGCTGTTCTCCGTGAGATTCCCATTTGTACATGCGGATAGCGCAATGAATAAAGTCAGTAGAGAAAATTTTAGATATCTTTGCATCGTTGATAACTCTTCAAATAGTAATTAGTCGTGATAACTAGGCACGGGCCAAAATGGTGGTACATCTGCCACACTTTAAAGTATGCTCTTCCCTCAGCTATCGCTCTACAACCCGTAATTTTAGCAAGCCTGTTGCATACGGCCACGAGTCAGATCCCCCTCAGCCTCCCTTGAAAAAGGGGGGAGAATACATAGCTTAGAACTGAGTTTTTAAGCGTATGGTTAGGGCATAGGTCATTTATTTATCTCCAACTGTTTCGCACCACCTCTAGATCACTTGATGGCTAGGAAACCCTCGAAACAAACGTACTTCATCACTGTCATAATATCGACAAAACCGGCTCGTTCTAATAATCCTAGATTGCCTGCAGTGGAAAAAGGTTCCAAGACTCCTTTTAGACTGCGGGTCTTGGCTACAATCTCATCGCCGGAATAACCCTGCTGCAACTTAAAGTCGGTGTAGAGCGTCGTCGTCATGTCCTGGAAGCGAGCATCGGGGGCGCGCACTTTCTCAAACAAAATTAAACCGCCGCCCCAGTTAAGGGCTTCGTAAATCTGATTGAAGATGGCTTGGCGATGCTTGGGATTGACGAATTGCATCGTGTAATAGGCCACAATCAGGTCGGCTGGCTCCAGCTCTACATCAATCAAGTTCTGGTGACGGATCTCAATATTGGCAAAGGTTTGACCTTGGGCCTGCGCCTGCTGAGCCATATCGGCTTCGCAGTCAATGCCGATAAACTGAATCTGCCTGTTGGCATGACGTTCCGCGAGCGAGACCATAAGTGAACCGGTGGAGCAGCCTAAGTCATAGCAAACTGAACCTTCCACTAGAAAGAAATCAGAGAGCGCCTCCACAAGCTGATGTCCTTCGGCATAAAAGGGAACAGATTTATGAATATGCTGTTCAAACTGTTCGCGGGTTTGCCCCCCGAAAGACCAGTTCGCATTTGCAGCCTGGATGGCATCACCCACTTTTGCCAAGGTTCTTTTCCTCAACTCTTTCTAGAGCATGGCATAGTCTAGGGAGGCTTGGAACTCCCGTTTATGCTTGAACTCGATCGATTGTATGACCGTCTCTCTCGAACCTCTGTGCGCCCCTGGCTAGAGACGCTGCCAACACAGCTCCAAACAGCACCGAAAAAGCACGGTCATATGGAGCAATGGCAGCAGGCCGTTGCCAGTCTTCCAGATGCGCTGCCCAGTGAGGTCGATTTGGTCAACGGTGTCAGGATCGGTCGGTCAAAGGATATTGATGGGGAACTGCAAGAGCAACTTGTAACAGCTCTGAAGCAGCTCAAGCCCTGGCGCAAAGGACCGTTTGAGCTATTTGGTCTCCATCTCGATACGGAGTGGCGTTCTGACTGGAAGTGGGAGCGTATTAAGGACCAGATTCAACCCCTGGAGGGGCGGGTGATTTTAGATGTGGGCTGCGGAAATGGTTACTATGCTTGGCGGATGGCGGGGGCCGGGGCTGCACTGGTGATTGGTTTAGATCCATCGCGCTTATTTGAAATGCAGTATGCGGCGATGCGACGCTATCTACCGCAACCAGAAGTCTACGTGTTGCCGCTGGGGATTGAACATCTGCCGGGTTGTTTGTGTGCTTTTGATACGGTGTTTTCGATGGGTGTGCTGTATCACCGCCGCGAACCACTGGAGCATCTGGCGGTGCTGGGTGATGCACTGAGGCCGGGGGGAGAGTTAGTGCTGGAGACTTTGGTGCTGGCGGGAGAGCAAGAGCAAGTACTGGTGCCCGAAGATCGCTATGCTCAAATGCGGAATGTGTGGGCGATTCCTTCTTGCGGTACCCTCAGGCTTTGGCTGGCTCAATGCGGGTTTCAAGACGTTCGGATTGTGGATGTGACGCCGACGACGGTTCAAGAGCAGCGGGCAACAGATTGGATGATGAAGCAATCGCTGGCGGATTTTTTAGATCCCAATGATGTGACGAAGACGATTGAGGGCTATCCGGGGCCGGTGAGAGGGGTTGCGATCGCAACTAAGCCCGAGTGAAGACCTATTATTAACGAATTGAAGGCCGCTGCTGTATCGTTGCCGCATGCTACTTGTGCAATCAGTATTCAATCACGGATCGACAAAGCCATTGATAATCTGCGGAAGCTGTCTCATATCAGAACAGATGGCGTCTGCAATGGAGCATTTAGAATGTACCGAGCTAGGAATAAATATGGTGTGTAATCCTGTATCCCTTGCCCCTTCAATATCTGCGACAGGATTATCTCCGACGTAGATAGCCTCTGATGTATCAATTCCGAGTTCTTTACAACTGAGCTCAAAGATTCTTGGGTCAGGCTTGCGAATATCTACGGCCTGAGAAACAATGATGCTCTCAAACTGCGAAGCAAATCCAAGGCTTTGAAAGTTACGTTCTTGGAAAGGTGTCATCCCATTAGAAATCAGACCTAGTTTGTAGTTCTTCGAAATTTCATCGAGCGCATCTCTGACCCCATTCTTTGGAACGGAAAATCCACAGAAACACAGTTCGTAAACGGATAGAAGTTCTGGAACACTCCAACCCTGTATTTCAAATTCAGAAATTAAACTCTCGTAAACTCTATCTTTCCAGACAGTACCGTTTGCATCTAATTCGATGAAGCGGGCTATAAATAAATTCTCATCATTTATATTAGTTCGCAGCATGCCGCGACACTGCCATTTAGCGAAACTTATCAGTGATTGTTCGCGATCAAGGAGTGTCTGATCTAGATCAAAGATAACTGCCTTCATCAACCGAGAGCATCACTTAACTGTTGTCGAGCGTCAGCTAAGGCTGCGCCCAGTTTGCTGGGATCGCGTCCGCCCGCCTGTGCTAAGTTCGGACGACCGCCGCCGCCGCCGCCGCATTGTTTTGCGATCGCACCCACAAATTTCCCTGCCTGCAGCCCTTGCTTAATCACTTCTGGACTAAACGCCGCCACCAGACTGACTTTGCCAGCCTCTGGGACAGACCCCAGCACCACTGCACCTTCACCTAGCTTTTGCAATAGCCGTTCCGCCGCCGTCTTCAACGCTTCAGGATCGACACCTTCAAGTTGAGACACCAGCACCTTAAATGAACCAACCGAATCCGCCTGCTCGACAAGCTGATCAGATTTAGTAATGGCTAGCTCAGATTTGAGTTGCTCAAGCTGTTTCTGTGTAGACTTCAACTCAGTCTGGAGGTTTGTAATCCGTTCCGGCAGTTCCTCCGGTTTGGCTTTGAATCGATCGCTCAAATCTCGCACCACGGCATCACGCACGTTGAGATACTCCAGCACAGCCGGTCCCGCAATGGCTTCAATGCGACGAATGCCAGAAGAAACACCCGCTTCAGAAACGATCTTGAAGATGCCAATCTCAGCCGTATTTGTGACGTGGGTGCCGCCACACAGCTCCATTGACACACCAGGGACATCCATCACCCGGACTTCTGCACCGTACTTTTCGCCAAACATGGCAACGGCACCTTTGGCTTTTGCGTCAGCAATGGGCATGACGCTGGTGGTCGTTGCGTGGGCTTCTGCAATCCAGGTATTGATCTGCTCTTCGATGGACTGCAGTTCTTCTGCCGTCAATGGCTTGCCATAGTTGAAGTCAAACCGCAGGCGTTCGAAGGAAACCAGAGAACCGGCCTGTCCAATATTCTCGTCAATCAATTTTTTCAGAGCAGCTTGGAGCAAATGCGTGGCGGTGTGATGGGCCTGCACCCGACGACGACAGGCCAGATCGATCTGGGCTGAAACCTGATCGCCCACTTTGAGACTGCCGCGCTCAACCCGTCCGTAATGGATAAAAACATCGGACTCTTTTTGTACATCTTCGACGCGGACCAAAACATCTTTACCTGACAGATAGCCTTGGTCGCCAATCTGTCCCCCGGATTCGGCATAGAAAGGGGTTTGGTCGAGCGCTACTTGCACCTGCGTTCCGGCCTCAGCACTATCGGCAGACTTGCCTTCTACTAGCAATGCCTTTACCGCAGCGCTAGAGTCGGGCTGGGTATAGCCCAAAAACTCAGTGGGATGAATCTTGAGCTGACTCAAGGCACCCTGAGCGGTGAGATCGATAGTTTCGTGGGCATCACGGGAGCGATCGCGCTGCTTCGCCATTTCTGCTTCAAAACCTTTTTCGTCCACCGTTAGCCCCTGCTCGGCGGCGATCTCTTGGGTTAGCTCAAACGGGAAACCGTGGGTGTCGTAGAGAGTAAAGGCGTCTTCGCCGGAGATTTGCTTTGGTTTACTAGCCATAATGTCAGCCAGCAGTTTTTCGCCTCGCCCTAACGTAGCCAAGAACTGGGCCTCTTCGCGCTCTAGCTCTGCTTTAATGGCTGACTCCCGTTCGCGGACGGTAGGGAAAGCAGATTCAGAGAGTGAGATCGCACTCTCAGCGACTTCAGTTGTAAAGGCTCCCTCAATACCAATCAATCGACCGTGCCGCACAACACGCCGAATCAGCCTGCGGAGTATATAGCCGCGATCGGTATTGGAGGCCGTTACTCCATCGGCAATTAGATGTACGACCGCCCGAATATGATCGCCAATCACCTTTAGCGAAGTCTTAGTCTTCTCGTCGGACTTTTTATACTTAATCCCGGCGATCTTAGCTGCTGTCTTGATGATCGGGAGAATCAGATCGGTCTCATAGTTGTTGGGCACTCCCTGGAGGATTTGAGCCATCCGCTCTAGACCCAAGCCCGTGTCAATATTTTGCTTTTCTAGGGGTGTCAGTTTACCCTCGCTGTCCTGATTGGACTGCATGAACACTAAGTTGTAGTACTCGATAAACCGGGAATCGTCTTCGAGATCAATACTGTCGTCGCCCCTTTCAGGATAAAAGTCATAAAACAATTCTGAGGAGGGACCGCAGGGACCTGTAGGGCCACTAGTCCAGAAGTTGTCTTCTCTTATACGCTGAATTCGGTGAGCAGGAATGCCAATTTTGTCTCGCCAGATCGCAAAGGCTTCATCATCCTCTACAAACACGCTGGGGATAATGCGCTCGGGGGGGAGTTTATACACCTTTGTGGAGAGTTCCCAGGCCCAAGCAATGGCTTGTTCTTTAAAGTAATCGCCAAAGCTGAAGTTGCCCAACATCTCGAAGAAGGTATGGTGGCGGGCGGTCTTCCCGACATTCTCAATATCGTTGGTGCGAATACACTTCTGCGAAGTCGTCGCCCGTGGGTACTCAGCAGGCTTTTGGCCCAGGAAGATGGGCTTGAAGGGCAGCATCCCAGCAATGGTGAGCAGTACTGTGGGATCTTCTGGCACCAGGGAAGCACTCGGTAAGACTTGATGGTTTTTGGCCGCGTAGAAGTCGAGAAATTTCTGTCGGATTTGAGCGCCGCTGAGCTTAGCCACTGTGGGGTTCCTGTTGTGTGAGTCCTTATTTTAAATGATGCGGGGTTCGATGATCTCTGGTTTGAGAGTTGCGATCGCTTTTATTGGGCTTCTCCTACTCTCACAATTGTTGCAATACAACCCTGGGTTTAGACCCGTTGAGTAAGCGTTTGATATTGACCGGTTGAACGTGTAGCTCTGCCTTGCTAAGTAGATAGGCTTAATTGACTTGAAGATTCCTGATTAGATTCAATATCGTTGCATTGGCCCTCACCCCCCCAGCCCCCCTCTCCCAATACTGGGCGAAGGGGGAGAAAGGCAGATAGCGAGGGGATCTTTTTCCCCTCTCCCAATGTTGGGAGAGGGGCTGGGGGTGAGGGCCATGTAGAGCATTTGCTAATATCTGATCTTTAACTTGATTCTGCCTCACTACTTAGTAGGCTCTTCATCCCAGTATCGCCAAAAAAAGACAAAATCCTGATGTTGGTGTGATTTTGCAGCAGATCCCAACCATAATTCATATCGATGTAGGTCAATACTCATCTTCTACTCATTATGGCCGATAAAAGTAAGGCTAATTTTGATGAATTACTTATTGAGCACTACTGCAAGGAAATTAGGGAAGTCTTTGAGGGGGTAAATAGATTCCTTTTCCTTAAGTTTCCGATTTTGCTAGTAGCGTCATTCTCCTGAGGAAAATGGATCGTTGGAGCAAGAGAAAGTATGTAGATATAGCTCAGGAAGCCGAATCTAAATCAGGCTTTCAGCATATGCTTAAATGGGTTTCTAAAATGTTCCCTAAGCCTGCCTTAGTCCCTAGTTTCTGAGGTGCCAGCATCTTAGAAATTTCATGTAAAAATCTATTGAGGGTGTAGTAATAATGAAGAAGCTACTATTAAATGGCTTAGTTGCGGTTGCAATGGTAACCGGCTTGAACGCAATTACCTTCGAAGCACAGGCTGCTGCCACATCGGTAGTTTCTGAAGCGGGTGTGCTGCGTAACGGCGAAGATCACTTTTTTGAGGTTGCTGTTCAGGAAGAACCGCTGAAGCGTCTTCGTGTCCAATGCGTTACGTTCCATGAACTTGACAGTTTGGCCGTGTTTGTTGATGGTGTGCAAGTTGAACCTAAAGAGGACTTTGGTTTTGAAGAGTTTGCTCTTACTTTTGCAGAACCAATCCCCGCCGGTCAGACTGTTCGGGTGGTGATGCTAAATTCTCGCGTTCAAGGTCGAATTGTTCAAGGTGTCTCCGTACCCTATCGTGTATTTGCTAACTACCCCAGTCTTAGCAACGATGAATTTCCTCTCGGGACAGCAATTGTCAGAACGACTCCTAAGCGGTAACAGTTATCTAGTGAGCCAGTGGTACACGTATTGATTGGGACATTGAAATAACCAACCCATGTCTGCGAAAGGGTTGTGTTGCAAAAATTCGAGAAGACATGAGAACGCTAGAGTTCTCATGTCTTTTTATACGGCTACCCCAAAGATCTCAGAGATGAAGTGATTTTGAGAGCGGATATCTCCTTTCTCGATACCAACAATCTGACCCTTGCCAATGGCATTGATCGTCTCATATCCTCGTATTGTTCGTCTTGCGCTACAGAAGGAATGAGAAAGCTCTTAATCTACCAGCGCAAGTAACCGAGGTTGCAACAGAATCGTAAATATAATGTTTCCAACTATGGAGGCGCTGTAATTTCTGCGTGAATAATGCTCTCATAAGTTTTGGCTACGCTGTTTAAGTGATGACTAGCGTTGCACGCACCCACTGAGATAGAACAATGAATGATTACAGAACTGACCTGCGTTTGAATTCAAAGGATATTGCGATCGCATACTTCCTGCTTCGTCTTTTAATGGGCGTCAACTTCCTCAACCACGGCCTTACCCGGATTGGCAACATTCCTGGTTTTGTAGACAGTATGGTGCAGGCCATGGAAGCGTCCTATTTTCCGGAACCCTTGGTGCGTATCAATGCCTTTTTGGTCCCGATCATTGAGCTAATTGTGGGAGTGCTGATGATTGTGGGCTGGCGAACTCGCACGGCGCTAACGGTGACTTCAGCCTTGATGGTGATTTTGATGCTCGGGGTCACATCTGTACAGAATTGGGATGCTGCGGGCAGTCAGTTGGTCTATGGTTTGATCCTGTTTATTCTGCTGGCCTGCAGCAGCTTCAACACAGTGTCTGTAGATCACTGGCTGAAAACCAAATCTTTAAGTTCTAAGCCTGAGAAATCAGTCTAGGAGCATCACTGGGTTTGACCTTCTGGTAGCGCTGCTTTCCGGGCATAACGACAACATTCGGACCTTTTTTGCAGTGCCCCATGCAGCCGGTGGGCTTGATTGTGATGTCTTCGGTGAGGTTGCGATCGCAAATTACTGTCTCAACCGCTTTCTCAACTCCCTTTGCGCCACGCTTCACACAGCTCGACTTCAAGCAAATCAAAACCTTACCGGACTGAGTTGAAGGCGAACTAGAGTTTTCAGGCGCGCCGTTGGTGGAGTGGGAGGGGGCGATCTCCGGCGCAATAACGCGAAGCTCTGTTGCCTTCAAGATACACCGGCCTCCCTTCGGTTCTAGGGAACCTGTGATCCAAACCCACTCTCCTTTCTTCAAGCCAGAGCAGCCTTGCTTGCGCAGTTTTTTAGAAAGATGGATATAGTACTTTCCCTGTTTTGTCTCGACTCGCAGAGCTTTGGGCTTTTTCTTCTGCTTTCCATACAGGCGCAATAAACGTCCCTGAACTGTGAAGCTAGAAATATCCGTAAATTGAGAGCGTTCCATGAAGCAGTTGAGTTCTACTGTTTTAGCCTAGGCTTGGTGAGCTATCTCGTCATCCCTCTTAAGACAGGCAATCAGAACTTTATCCCGCTCTCTCGACGACAGGAATATATCCTTGATCATGTTGGCCTGCGTAAATTTGGGTGGGGCGGTAAATACGATTGGCTTCGAGCTGTTCTTTCCAGTGGGCTAGCCAGCCGACGGTCCGGGCTGTCGCAAAAATGGGCGTAAACAAATCTGACGGAATGCCGAGCTGTCGGTAAATTAAGCCAGAGTAAAACTCGATGTTGGCGTAGATCTTGCGGTCTCCAAGACGCTCTTCGACAGCTTTTTCGAGTTCTTGGGCGATGCCATAGTAGCGATCGCAACCAAAGGTCTCTGATAGCTGTTCCGCTAACCCCTGCAAGATCTTAGCCCGAGGGTCTTTGACGCGATAAATCCGGTGGCCGAACCCCATAATTTTCTCACCTTGAGCCAGCTTTTGATCGAGGTAGGGGCGTACATTTTCCACAGTGCCAATTTCATTGAGCATTGGAATCACGGTTTCATTCGCGCCTCCGTGGAGTGGCCCCCCCAGTGTTCCCACTGCCGATGCCACGATCGCGTAGGGATCTGTGAGTGTCGAGCCAGTGACTCTTGCTGAGAAGGTGGAAGCGTTTAGTGAATGTTCGGCATGGAGCAGCAGACAGGTATCGAAGACTTGGGCCTGCAGTGGATGAGGTTCCTGCTCGTTGAGCATGTAGAGAAAGTTAGCGGTGTGGTCGAGGTCATCACGAGGCTTGATTGGGTCGTTACCTTTACGCAAATGCCGGAAGGCTGCCACCATCGTCGGTAGCTTTGCTAGCAGGCGCACAATCGACTCCCGCATGTAGGCTGGGTCGTCGAGCTTCCGCTGCGAATAAAATAGGCCCAGAGCTGCTACGGAAGCCTGGAGTGCATCCATTGGGTGTCCGCTGGCCGGGAAGCACTCCATCGCATCTCGAATGCGATATTTTGTGCGGCGGTGATGAATAATCTCTTGCTTAAAGGTGTCGAAGTCTTTTTGGCTGGGCAGGTTGCCCCAAATCAATAAGTAGGCCGTTTCTAGAAAGCTGCTCTTCTGGGCCAGCTCAGTGATCGGAATGCCGCGATATTCGAGCTGTCCGGTTTTGCCGTCGATAAAGCAGATGCTCGATCGAGCTGCTGGCACGTTTTCTAGGCCAGGAGAATAGTCGCAAACTGCCATAATCTTGTTTCGCTAGAGCATGGATCACGGTGGGCTGCTGCATAGACTCCCGTGAATGCCTCAATCATAGCCCTGTTCTAGAGTTTTCTGTGTTCAGGGACAAACTATTCTGTTAAGAGACTCGCTAGTTGCTGACGGAGATATGCTTTTTTTGATTTTCCCAGAGTTAAAAGAGTACTTGGCACCCTTCGCTAATCTGATTCCATTACGTGTGCCCGATAAAACCCTGAATCGCTAGATATATAGGAAGTTTTCTTCCTATATATCTACAAAATTTTGATAAAGACAATCTGTATTTTTTCTCTGAATAGGATTTTTATATCGGAATATATTTTTGATATAAACTCAAGGTAGAGAGTGTTATATTATGCCTACTTAAGGACTTTAGACGTTCTATTGTCTGCTAATCATTTTCTCTTGGTGGGGAATTTGCCTTCTAAATATAGTTGGACCTCTTTCACATGGCTCCTTGTATGTCGCGGGAAGATTGATTTTCCTGGAAATGTGGGAGGGTCATTTACTTCAAAGAGTCCCAAGTTGTTTGGAATTTTTTGTGCCTCAGTCTCATTCACAGTTGTAGAGGGTTTTAATCATGATTGAGTACTTTACTGCTTTGTTCTCTGCTAAATCTCTTAAAAAACTTAGCCTAGTTCTTGCAGTAGTTTTTGTACCTACTTTTAGCATTTCTAGAAATGCGAGCGCTGCAAGTTATGAAGCCTGTATTAGGAATGATTCAGATTATCCAGTGATTGTCCAGTGGGGGTTTCATGGGGGTAGCTGGGATGAAATTGTTATTGGTAAGGGCGATAGTCACCGATTTCCGACTTCCTTATCCCCCGGTGAACAGTTCAACAGACGGTTATTAATTGGCTTGTATGACAGGAGCCGATCCTCTGGGAAAAGCAACTATAGTGTGATCCCATCTCCAAGTGCAAACGGAAAGTGTTTCTCAGCGGCGAAAATTGTGTCTGATGGGAGAGGGCAATTTCGATTAAGAGGTATTGGTGACCGTCCTGAGTTCACAGAGAAGGGGCATTGGTCTGATGACTGTGGGGGCTGGTGTAGAAACCGTAACTAATCTCGGGATTCCTTTTGTTTCTCATTTATGAAGAGGGTGTCACTCTACCTGTCTAACCCTATACTTCACCGGATCGGCAGATCCATCTCCTATGCTTAATTTTGTGGGATGTTTTGCCGACCGGTGAGTGCAACTGTTAGCACTGGCTTTGGTGGAATAATAATTGCTCTAAATTTTTTGAAGATTTACAATTCGTGAAAGTAGGTGTTACGCAATTTACGGGGTAGGGGTTTCTGAATATGACAGTCGTTGTTACATCTAAGAAAGAACTTCAAAGTGCTCTCAAAAGAAAAGAGCCTTCCATTTTGATAAAGGAGCCCGAACTTGCCAAGCGAGTCAATACGATCATGACTGCTAAGCGTCTTACAAAAAAGGTTCTAGTAAACCTCCTTGTTGTCGCAGGTTTTTCCGTGGCGGCAGCAACAGCTTTAGTGCTGACAGGAGGCATGGCTGGAATTGTTGGAATTCTATCTGGTTTCTTTGGAGGGGGCGCAGTAGGTTCAAGTTCCACAGCAACAAGTGTAATAATCACTAAGCTTTCAGCAGATGCAACGATTGCATCTGCTGCGGCAACAACGGGAACAGCGGCTACAACAGGTGGCGGAGTCTCGGCGGCTGGTATTGTTGGTGGGGGCGCTGTTGGTGGTTTAGGACTGTTTGGTATAACAGCTATGATAAAAAATGACTATGTCATCGATGAATTTGAAATCAGTCTGGGATTAAAAATAAAAATTAAGCCCGATAGGAAAGGAAAAAATAAGTAGATCGGCATAACTCAATACATAAATGCTATTCCTAGAATCGAATTCATTAATCTTTCCTTCTTACCATCTAGCTTACAGGTATTTCACACTTTGGCTTCAAGTCTAACCAAGCGATGGAGGGGACGTCTGAGTTACCCTGCGAATTTGGCTCTTTTTCATGGCTGCACGCCGCTCATCGTAATCCGTTAACAGGACTGCTGCAATTGCTCTAGAGTTGATCGTAGAAGCCGTAGTTGGTGGTTTTGCGATTGGTTGATATGTTGTTTGTCTAGAATTGCTGACTGGAGAATAGATTGAGCGGCACTCTGGTACTGCTGCAGAGCTGCAAAGGCGACTTGGCTAAATTGTGTCAGATAGTTTCTGATCTGTTCTTCCTCCTGTCCTGTCTTTGAAGCTGGAGGTTGAGTATCGCCCGAACTCTCTTTCTTATTCAAAAGATAGCTAGCTCCCCCAAGGACTGCTGCGCCGACGGGACCGCTGAGCAGGAGGCCGACCCCAGTTGCGATCGCAACTGGGGTCACGTCTTTCCCAGATGTCGAGGATGAAGGAGCAGCCGTCTGAGCCGATTTCACACTGGGCGCAGGTGGAAAAGCCACCCACAGGTCAGCAGGACGGGGCTGCTCAAAAAACTCACAGGCTTTATGAACCGGGCTAACCACCGCTTTTTGGTGATGCATCCATGCAGGGCGGAACGTTTGAGTAACCCAATCCTCAAATTTGTTCTCCTGAAGTGCTAACGTAGCGCTGCCTTGATATTGATTGAGTAAATTTTGCAGTTCTAACCAAGTTTGTAGCGCTTGAGTTTGTGCTCGGAAGTCCTGCTGTAGAAGCCTTTGGGCCTTCTGCTTAATCTGGGAACGTTTCTCCGCCCGCTGTTGCACTTCTTCCTGCTTGACTTGGAGTACAGAAACTTGTTTCTGGAGTGCTACAGTGACCTGCTCAGAAAGCTTTTGCAATCGCGGCATTCGCAGCCGTATTAAATCCTGCTGAGGTGTGGCAATAAAGCTCTGGAGGGCTGCCTCTAGCATCGGTAACCCTGAATTTGTGAGGGCTGCACCATCTCCCTGGAGTCTAGACCGGAGGGCGGGTAAGGCATCGACGCGATAGAGATTGCTAATGCCGGGGGGCAGATGGCTCCGAAAGCTCTCGGCAATAAATCGCAGCCGAGTCATCACCTGTTTTTGGTCGTCTGGTTCCACCAGATTCAAAAAGTTGACCACAAAAATCACGGTGGAGATTCCCTGATCTAGCAGCCAATCTCTAAGCTGTTCCCGCTCTAAAAGCGTCATCAGTTGGCGACCATCGACGACCTGGATCACTAGATCGGCCTGTAGCAGTTGCTCCCGAACGATCTCATCCTGTGCTTCCTGATCATTCGTACCCGGTAGATCAATAAACTCGACGCCCTGAGTCAGTAACGGGGCCGTTGACTGTACCTCAATAGAGTCCACATCACCTCGCATCTGGCGTTGATCATCGAGAGTGGCGTATTCCTCTAGAATTGCTGTGCCACTTTCAGAGATTTGACGGCCATCCGTGAGATTAATTTGCGTACGCAGTTCGGGGCCTGCTTTAACGGTAATCGCTGCACCTGTTGCTGGAATCAGATCCATCGGCAGCAGTCGGTCCCCCAACAAAGCATTGAGGAGGGTTGATTTACCGAAGTTGAAGGGACCGAAGACAGCGATGCGAGTGCTGGGATTAGAGATGCGATCGCATCCCGTCAAAACCTGCTGTCGCAGCTCTTCATTTCCTTCTAATAGACCTACAGCCGTCTGCAGCGTTTGAACCAGCGGTATTTCAGACATTATTCCTATCCTGCCAAAAGCGCTTCATAGACAGTCTCCACCCCTCGACATTCAGTTGCTACCGTTTGCTTGAGAGTGTTGAGGCGCTTCAGTTCTGTATCACGATGGATCTCTCGGGATTCTTTCTGCTGCACCAGATTATCCAGTTCCTGTTGCCGAGATTGAATATCGTCATTCAGGCGGGGAATCACCTCTAGCTCATAGCTGTTGAAGCACTCCTGCACCGCGCTGTAGATGGGCTGCCACTGCTCCTGGGCCACCTGGGGTAAATGCTTCACCAGTTCTCGCTTTGTCGCTTTGACCAGCTCCTTGCGAGCCTGTTCGGCTTGTAGAACTCCGACCCCAAAGCCTAGCAGTGCTAGGGAAATTGGACCCAGCATAATCCCAAACACAGCGCCGGATACAATGGCAATACTGCCCACAGTCATGATGTTGAGGGCGACGCTTTTGAAGTCAAAGCCTCCCGCTAGCATTGCGACTCCGGTGATATTGCCGGAAGCTAGAGAATAGAGACCCATTGCCCATTTTGCCCAGGCGGGGGAACTCTCTTCCTCGGTTACGGCTTTGGTATGACGCGGTTCAATGGGGCGTCCGGTTAACTTTTCGGTGATCTGATCCAGAATACTTTGATAGGAAGCACCATACTTGATTGCTTCTTTCGACAGATCATCAAAGGCTGTGCCCAAGTCCTTCTCTGCTTGGAGCGTCCAGGCAAAAAACTTGTCGTTGACGTACTGCTGAAAGGCTTGCTTTAGGGCCGCATCTAGGGCTGAACGTTTGTCCTGATTGAAGATATCTAAGATTTTGAGGCTAGGCGGCTGATACTTGAGAAAATCTTCTTCAAAGGTTTGTTCAAGGCCAAACACGTAGTCCCGGAAAGAATCTGCTATTTGACGAGACTTGCGATCTCGCAGCCGATGAATCTCTCCCTGAAACTGATCGCGGATGCCTACCAACTGTCCAAACTCTGGCTCCACAGAACTAATAAGCTGCTTGAGTTCTGTCACATCTTGATCTAGAAGCGGAATCCGACGATCCACTGAGTCTGCGACCCGTTCCCGTGCCTGTCGTGCAATCGTCCGCGCCTGACGCAGTTCTGACACCGCTCGCTCCTCTGTCAAAAAGGTATTAAGCGCGCCCATAAAAGCCGGAAAACCTGTTCCCTCTAATTGTGCATCGGTATCTTTCAGTCGTTTTCTCAATGCCTTGAGAGCCGAGATTTCAAACACACGCTCATGGTAGAGATCAGTCTCCTCCACCTGACAGTAAGATGCAAGATGGGTCTGAAAAACCTTTCGCAGCTTTGATTCAGCCGCCTGTAGCTCCTCAACATCATCAGGATCGATCAGACTTTCTTTGACCTGATCCCAAGCGTTAATTAAGAAAAAGATCGAGAGACCGCGTTCCTTCATATAATTTTCTAGATAGCGGCGCTCGGCCATCGTGCAGGGTTGAGAGGCCCGCAACACAAACAAAACCGCATGGCAGTTATTGATATAACCCAGCGATAGCTCATTGCGGGCCTCCGTATCGTTAAGGCCAGGACTATCGACAATCTCCACGCCTTTCTCCAGCAATGCTAGAGGATATTCCACGACGGCATGGCTGACATCAGGGAAAGCCTGCTGATTCTTCGCCGCCCATTCCTTCGCTTCTTCAGGGGCGATGGTATAGCGTTCCTTAAAGTTCTGAAAGTCAAGCTGTTCAGGACTGCTGCCGTTCTTGAAATGCACCGTTACCTGCTTTTTAGCCCCGTATTTCAGGATGGTCAGCAGAGCCGTACAGGGATTAACGTCGCTGGGCAGCAGATTCTCGCCAATCAGCGCATTGAGAAATGTACTTTTACCCCGTTTCATATCGCCTAACACCAGCAGCCGAAAAACGCCCTGCTTTAGATTTTGACTGGCCCGACTAATGTCTTCAATGTCTCGCTCTAGGCCAAGCTGTCCTGACCCCTGCTCTGCGGCTCGTTCTGCCTGCTGGATGGCTTGAGACATTTCGCTTAGGTGTCCCGCAATGTGTTGACGGGCTTGGGCAACGCGGCCTAAGTCTTGCAAAAATGTTTTGGAGGCGACGGTATTACTCATGTTGTTCGAAGGGCTGCTGCTAGAAGTACGGCTTGTGCTTTGAAGAATAGAAAGGTAAGGCGGCTATCGTCGGCCTGAATTTAGCGACATCAAATGACGATGGACAAGGTGCTCAAACTGATAAAGATAGGCGGAAATAACAATCCAAATAAGGGTGGGAAAGGTAAAGATATAGCGGGTTTTGTCCCAAGCAGAAAGGAGGGAATAAAGATTTGCATAGGATACGTCTGGAGTCGTAAAGCCACTGATGAGTCCGGCTGTGATCAAGGTGCTCAGCACAATCACCTGCCACCCATAGAGTCCTTCCCACCAGCTCATTAGATTTGGGAAAAATCCCTGCACTTTTTTTTGCGCAGAGGTTTGGGAGTCGGGGAAAAAGTGATCTAAAAACAGGTGGAGTGTGTGATGTGCGATCGCAACCACAAAAATCGGCATCAATAGCGCCAGCAATCCAAACAGAATCCCAACATTAGGCGAAAACTGAATTAGAGGATATCCCATCTGCAAAAACACCTGTCCGCCATAGGCAATTGCCCCCGTCAGTAAGAGCAGCAACACCGCACTCAACCAAGCCCCCGGATAGGGAATCCAAGTAGACCGTATTTTCATTGAGATTTTCCTAATCTGTGGGTGAGTCGGTAACGGCTGACTGACGGGTCAAACGGTTTTGAAATGCGCAAAATCTAGCTAATCTTTAGTGAAGAAGACCTGAAAAAGGGTATAGGCAAGTGCACCGAAGATCACGATTAGGCCCAGCCAGAAAGCGACACTGACGGCTGCGATTGAGACAACAGCCAACCCAACAAATTTGCTGATCGTGATTGCTCTGCGCCAGCGGCGACGAAAAGATCGTCCTGGGCGAGCATCCTCTAGCTTAGTTTCTGCATAGTCAGCCGGCTCTTGAACTTCAGGCTCTTTCGAAGTAGATCTCTGGACATCAGCGTCTAGTTCACGTAGACGAACCTCTAACTCTCTTTCTTTGAGTTCTAATTCCCGCTGTCGAAGTTCTTCTTCTCTTGAAGTCGCCATCTCTGTGATCCGTTTTGCCGCAATTATGATGTGGATGCTTACCATGAGCATCCTTGGGCGATCTTGATGCGCCTACTGTTAGGTTGCCCTTGTTCCACAGATTTCAAGACATATGGGCCAAAATGAGTTGCTTCTTAGAATTATTTAACCCATACTCATCTTTTGCTTTTATCAAACCTCATGCTCAGCTTCGCTTTACTAATCCTTTGTTCGTGAGCAATGTGGATATGCTGCCGAGGCTACAGGACTTAGAGAAGCGGGATGAGTCTTTCCGGACCCCTTTCATTTGACAGCACAAAATGCAGCCCAACCAGGATTATGGTTGCCATGCTGATGGGCGTAGTAACCCGGAACAGATAAAACCTGAAAGTTCTCTGCTGAGAAGCCTGCTGCTAATGCATAGGTTTTGAAGTCTTCAAATTTTGACGAAGCTAGATATGGCTCAGAATTGACCCAGACTTCAGTATCTCGAAAATAACGAGCCGTATGAGTTGAAGGAGAGAGAAATAATTTGCTGTCTAAATGCACCATTACCCCACCTTTATCAAGTAAACGGTAGCTCTCTTCAAATATTCTTTTCCTAGCTCCACAGGGGACTTCATGTATCAAAATATGGCTGACTACGAGATCAAAAAATTGTCCGGCGAACTTGGTTTGCTCAGCATTTTGCTGTGAAAAATAGACCTCTTGACTAAGGGCATTTGCTCGAGCATTTGCATACTTCAGCAGCGAAGAACTCAGATCGATACCCCAAGTTTTTGCTTGAGGATAGTGAGAGGCATAGGGGAGAGTGCTATGACCCACAGAACAACCCATGTCGAGAATTTTTTTGGGATCAAGTCTTGGATAATACTTCTGCAAAATATGATGAATTAATGTCTGGCCTAACTCATCGTTTAGAGAACCTAACCACCCTTGCCCATAAAGAAAGACACCGTGGTCATAAAGAATCCCTTGCCAAAAATCATCAACCTTATCCTGAAGATAGCCCCCCGGCATTCTATGGATATCAACCTTCAATTGATGTACAGGAATTTTAAGGTCGGGGAAAAGTTCTAATCTTTCTTGATTCTTTGCATAAGTCTCAAATTCTTGAGCAAGCCGATCTCGGTCCTTGCCAATCTCCTCGGAAACCTGTTGCCAAAGACTATCCTGTAGTGAACTGCGGCGTTGGTTTGCAGCTTGCATCTCTGGAGATTGATCAAGTTCTTCCCGAAAGTAAGAGTAAGAAAGTCCTTGTTTCTCTTCTGCCAGATCCAGACACGAAATTTCTTCTATTTTGCTTTGAAGAGTTTTGAAGTAATTCTGACGGAACTCTGAGATTTTACTGGCGAGTTGCAAATCTGATTCTGGTGAATGAGCCTTAGGAATGAGTGGATGTTGAGCTTGAGTATACAGAAATACCATGAGTTTGAAAGCTCTCTAACTTATATTGACTCCGATTGATGCGGAAGGCTCTGCTATCTTGGGCATGTTTTAGTATAAACCGCATGAAATGAATAATGAGGGAGCGAGTCAGCAGATAGAGGATAGATATAATCGCTATATCAAACGAGCCTGTAGCCCTTTTAATTCCTGTTTCTGCTGATGTGTGTTTATATCCCGACCCTGAATCAATACTTGAAAACCGCCTAATCCCAAAGGATTCATCAGAGAATGAATCGCATCACGCCGCCGCAGTACATCAGAGAGCTGAGTCAGATCTGCTGTGTTGTTATTGGTGACTAGGCGATTGCCTAAACCTAAAGCCATTAAGAATAGTCCTTGTTGGGTTCGTCCTAGATTTTCTAACTCTAGGGTTTCGCCGTGGCGTTCTAAGGCTGTGAAATTAACGTGACTCGTAATATCCTGCCGACCTACATATTGATAAGGATCGCCGTGAGAGGCATGGTGACGGTAGCACTGTAGTGTTCCTTGCTGACGGGCAGGGTTGTAGTACTTTTCTGCAGAATAGCCGTAATCAATGGTTAGTAAATAGCCTTGCTTTAGTTTCTTGGCGGCTTCACTCAGCCAATCTAGGGCTGCTAAATTAATCTCGCTGCGGTAGCCCTCCGGCAGTTGAGTGAGGTCAATCTCCATCCAGTCCAGATAGGCTGCTAGCTCTGGTGTTGAGGGTTGACCATGTTGCTCTTGAAAAATAGGTTGTTCAGCAGCCACATCAGGCGTTTTACCGGTCTGTACATAGATCTCAAGTAGTTCTCTCTCTTTAATCACAATTTGATGGATTGGCAACGCATCCACTAGCTCGTTGGAGAATAAGCATCCTGTGATTGAAGAGGGCGGAATCTCTGCCAGCGTCAGCCACTTTACCTTATGAATTTCTTCCCAGAAGGCTTGGAGGTGGTGCTTTTGCTCAGCAATCAGCGCTGCGGCCTTTTCCACAATTATGTATTCTAGAGCTGTCCAAAAATCAGCATAGTTTGTGTCTACTGCAGCACAGCGCTGTAGATGCCTCAGCACATCTATGGCGATCAGTCCTTGGCCTGCCCCCATTTCTACTAATGTGAATGAGCTTGGACCGTCCAGATATTGCCACATTTGAAAAAATTGTTCTGCGAGTAGTTCACCGAAGTCTGGGCCCAGGTGGGGGGCGGTGAAGAAGTCGCCTTGTATGCCAATCTGGACGGCGTTAGTGGCGTAGTAGCCCTGTTCTGGTTCATAAAGCACCCAGTCCATGTAGTCAGCGAAGGTAATTCGCTGCTGGGGTTGCTCGCTGATACGCTGAGCAATGAGTTGGCAGAGCGTGGCATTATGGGTGTCGGGTTCAATATTGGGCATGGTTAATTGTCTTGCGCGTTTGCATGAGAGATTGCCGGATACTGTGATGTTTCCGGTTCGCCTCAGAGGAAGAAGTCAAGTTTTGCGGACGATCCAAAGATACGCTATCGACCACTGCCTTACTGAGTCTGTCTGAACTTAACGCCTTGTAATCGTTCTCGTCTGAGCAGGTCTGAAAAAGCATGTCTTACTTAGCTTTGGCGAGTGATTATGATGGTACCTTAGCCACCAATGGGTACGTGAGTGGCGAGACGGTGGCGGCGCTCCAGCGCTGGAAGGCTTCTGGACGATCTCTGATTATGGTGACCGGTCGTGAGCTAAAAGAGCTGAAGGCTATTTTCCCGGAGCTGGCTTTATTTGACCAAGTGGTGGTGGAAAACGGTCCTGTAATCTATGAGCCAGCGACCGGCCAAATTCAATGCATCGCTCCGCCTCCGCCGTCAGTATTTCTCGAACAGTTAGAAGCTCAGGGCGTTTCTCCCATTGTTGTTGGTCAGGTGATTGTTGCCACCTGGGAACCCCACGACCAAACTGTGCTCGATATTATTTCGGCCTTAGGAATAGATTGGCAGGTCATCCGTAATAAGCGAGCCGTTATGGTTTTACCCAACGGCATCAATAAAGCAGCGGGTCTCCGTCACCTTCTTTTACAGATGGAGCTTGCGCCTAACCATGTCGTTGGTGTGGGTGATGCAGAAAACGATCTCGATCTGCTGCAGTTCTGTGGCTATGGGGTTGCCGTTGCTAATGCTCTGCCGGTTCTAAAAAAGAAGGCTGATTTTGTGACGCAAGGAGAACGCGGGTCGGGTGTTGCAGAACTCATTGATCGGCTGCTGATTGCGTCTGATTAAATCTGGGTGAGCTAGCCGCCGCTAACGGGCGGAATCAGGACGACTTCATCTCCTTCTTGAACAGGGGTTCCAGCATCCACGAAGGCTAGATTGAGACCGTAGCGGGTGACCTCCTTCAACTCCTCTAATTCGGGATAGGGCTGGCAGATGCGATCGCAAATCTCTCCCACTGTCGTTCCAACCGGCAGCTCTAACATAATCTCTGTCTGACCATAGGCCTCTTGATAAGCCGCAAACAGCTTCACCATGACTTTAACCGCTGTCATGGCTAAGCATGCATTCCACATTCGAGGCGACCAGCACCCCGCCAGCGTCCGGCCCGCTCATGTTCGCCATCTTGCACAATTGTCGTTAGCGGCTGGTCGCCAATACTCGCATATCCCTGATCGTAAAGCGGATTGTAGAGAACATCGTTCCCCACCACATAGCGCCAAACATCTTTATAACTCCAAGCCGCCAGCGGATTAACTTTGAGCCGCCCCTGTGAATCCCACTCAAAAATTTCCATTTCTGTGCGGGTTGCTGACTGGTCCCGACGACGACCCGTAATCCAGGCGGTTACGTTTAAGTCCTGCAGTGCTCTCTGGAGTGGCTCGACCTTTGTAATCTGGTGGTACTGCTCCAGGTCTTGTTCCCAAAGCGCCTCGCCGTAGTGGGCCGCAAAGACATCTTGCTGCTGGAATCCCTGGGGTTGATAGATGCGTAGCTCTAACCCATAGCGTTCGCGGGACTGCTCTGCCAGCGCTAAGGTCTCAGGAAAATGATGCAGCGTATCTAGAAAAATCACGGGAACTGCAGGGGATGGATTGAGATCCTGATAAAGGAGATCCATGATCACCATGCCACCAGCACCAAAGGCGGTACTCTGCACCAGGCCTTGCTCAATGTTTTCTAGGCACCACATCAGGATGCTTTTCGGATGGGCTGCCGCGAACTGCTGGTTAAGGGTTGCAACATCTAGCTGTTCAGCTAGATAGATTGTGCCTTGAGTCATGATGACAAAGTTCCCTTTGAGAAGGTTTGCTGGGGTGACAGCGCTGTCCGATAAAGACCACAATCCCCACCGGACAGCCGTAGTTTAGCAGACAAGCTTTAGCATGCCTATAGTAAAATCCACACTGTTCACTACTCTATGACTTCTGAGGCTAGACGCCAATGGCAATGCAGTTTAAAAAATTTAGTTTTGTGTTGAGGGTTGGGTTCTGTCTGGCGGGATTTTTTTTGAGTTGGTGGATCGTTTTGCCTGCCTCTACTGCCTTTTGGCTGCCACTGAGTATCGGTGCCCCAGAGGTTAGCGTCTGGCTGATGGGGATTAATGCAATCTCACTTCTTCTTTGCCTCTTTAGTAAACGCACCCTACTTTCTGTCGTTCTCATTGGCTGCAGCACCCTCGGTCTCCTGCTCTCTAGCCATCCTCTGATGCAGCTTTCAACAACTGTCCGCACTGCTGAAGCTGCTATGCAGAGTTTAGGCCCAGAATATCTCAGCACCATTCCTGCCGCCCAGCAGAATCAATTTCGGACCCGTCCTTTTATATTCTTTGATGCTCTACGGGGTATTCCGCAACCCAAGGTCCGCCAGCTCTCTAATATTGCCTTTGCCCAGCCCGAGGGTGTTCCTCTTTCTATGGAGATCTATCAGCCTCCACAGCCTGGGCGCTATCCGGGTATTGTGACTATTTATGGTGGCGCTTGGCGACGAGGCGAACCCACCGCCAACCGTAACTTCAACCGCTATATCGCAGCCCAGGGATATGTTGTCTGGGCTATTGATTATCGCCATGCCCCTCAACATCGCTTCCCTAGCCAGCTTGAAGATGTCCAGGCGGCTCTTGACTTTATTCAGAGTCATGGGGCTGAATATGAAACAGATCCCCAACAACTTGTTATGGTCGGTAGATCTGCAGGAGCACATCTAGCCATGCTTGCTGCCTATGCAACCCCTCAGCCACAGATTCGAGGTGTGGTTAACTACTATGGTCCTGTTGATTTAGCGACAGGATACGATAATCCCCCGGATCCGGATCCGATAGATACGCGCTCGGTCCTCGAGGATTTTTTAGGTAGCCTTCCCTCTGAGCGTCCAGATTTATATCGTCGAGCCTCTCCATTGACGTATGTTGCAGAAGGTCTTCCT
>NZ_PQWO01000028.1 GCF_003231495.1 Acaryochloris thomasi RCC1774 | reverse complement strand
TCTATCTGCTCCCATTGATCATCGCGCAGAGCATATCGTCGGGGCATCTCAAAGCTCCTCACAGTAGAAGAGTCTTTAAGATGAAAGATTAATGTAGATACGTCAAGTTAATTGATGACACGCCCTAATGAGCTGTTGTTCTGTAATATATCTTGACACTACCTTGATCGTTTACTTACTCCAAGTGTCCAAGCTGGTTATGCAACCCTAGTAGGTTCGATAGTCATAATGAGAGCGATTGAAGTTGCCCGACTCCAAAACATCTTAGATCGACTGGAGGTAGGAGAACCCAAAGACTTATTGCTGCGATGGATTGAACGTCAGGTCAAAGCTATGGGTGAGACCCGTTTTCATCAGTGGGTAGAGTGTGATTCATCAGAGGATCTAGGTATGCTATTGCATCGGCGTTTCAATGATGCAATCTTGTCTCATCTGTCAGAGCTTGAAGATCAGTTCATGCGGCAGAACTATATGCCTATTGCCCAGTGCCTGATTCAGGATGGATTTCAGCTTGGTACAGACTTCAGTAGCTATAACGGTAGCCTTATGGTTTCAGAGGAAGCCAGAGAATACTTGCTAGGCGCAACGCCCCCTGAAGGGCTAAAAGAAATTCAGCTCACGTTGCCTGCTCTCTGACAGCTGATGTGAACTTGCTGAAGCTCGGACTTTCGATATCAGATCCGGTGCTCTTCTGGAATCTGTGCGATCGCATCCCTCTGCCTTTGGTCCCGCTCAGCTCTCTGCTTGGCAGCTAGTCTAGCTTGAGCATTCTTGGCCCGCATCCGTTGGGCATCACTTTTGTAGGACTTCTGGATACCTTCGACATTCCGAGGGGCGGGAACGGCGTACTGTTCTTGTTCTTGCATGGATGTCTCAACTGCAGATAATTATTAGGTATCAATCATTACAAATTATCGATGAGAGAACAGTGGTGAAATCACTACGCGGATAGTTCGGTGGGGTTGTTCTTTAATTTTAGAAGTGGTGCTTTTACTGGCGAGATTGTAGGTGCATCCTCATAGCTCTGCAGTCGTTGATGGATCGCGTTTTGGTCAGTCGTCCGTAGGCTCACCTGTCGCTCCTGAGATCCATCATCCGGAGTCAGGAAGTTGTGGGTTCCGATCATGGCGAAGGATCGATCGCAAACCAGGAACTTCTCATGAGTGCCAATCGCCTTCAATCGTAGGTTTGAGTGCTGTCTGGCCAATTGTTGCACCAAGAGTAGTGCGTCATAGTAGATGCTGTCCCTGCACTCGCCTGTCTCCAAATTACGCAGCCGTCCCGCTGATGCCGATCGCAACCTCTCGTTTCAGAGCTGACTGTAGGTGGTGTATGAGCACACTATCGATAGCCGTCTTCTTCAGCCAGGGACACACGAACAGCAGGTGCTGCTCTGCCGTTTGGTGTGCATGGATAAGCTGCTCACGGCTGGCTGTTCTACCGAACCTTAGGTACTATGTCAGCAAACGTTTCGCGGGCTTTCTATCGTCTCAGTACTGATGGCATACTTATAACCAAAGGGATGTAGATTGAGATCTTAGATCGCGATTGCCTCCAAATGCTTAGTCATCCATCAACACTTGAGCAGTCCCTAGACTTAACATAGTTCCGAAAAATGTATGGATAGTGATTAGAAGCTGGTCTCTTGCCTAGAACATGCCACTGAGAACCGATAACTATCGCTGACCATTACTGGCAATCTCAGCTCAGTGACATAGGCTTGAATGTAGAAAGTCAACTCACGAATCAGAATATGGAATCGAGTCACAGTTCCCAGGTCGATGAACTCCTTAAAAGCTATGCCGCTGGAAAACGCGATTTTAGAGAGATTGATTTAAGTCAAGCTGACTTGAGTGGCCTGAATTTAAAGGGTGCAGATCTCAGTTATGCAGACTTCAGTGAAGCCAATCTCAATAGTGCCAATCTGAGGGGAAGCGACTTGAGTTATGCAAACTTAAACGAAGCTGACCTAACCCAGACTGATCTTAGAGGAACTAGCTTACTAGGCACAGATCTTAGAGGTGCAATCCTTGAAGACGCTGAACTTGCTGAGGCTGACTTTGATGACACGACTCACTTCCCGACTGGATTTAACCCAAATAATTAGCATTCAACCTCCTGCAACGACTATTTTTCCAATCATTGCAGGCATCTAACAGAATTTGAACGCGCCTTGACATTTATCGGGGCATCAATACTGTCATAGGAGCTGCAATATAGATCGCCCGCTGTGTGATGGCAGTTGTAATCACTGTAAGTTCTGCGGTTTTGCTGAGGTTGGGCACAGTCTAGAGAAAGAAGGGCTGATCTCTGAGTGCCCAGAGTTGCGATGGTCTCCGACCGGCCTTAGACCATTGCTCCTGGGAGTGGAGTTGCGATCAGGGTGTGTTTTGTAGTTTGGGTGAGAGAGGGTATGAAGTGTGGGGGAGGGTATGAAGTGTGGGGAGCGATTGTCTCAGCTTAGGGTTCTCCCTTTCTCAGTTTTCTCAGCAAGCTCGACCGAACCCCTCAGCAAGTTTGTCATGCGCGTATCGAAAGGGATCATCTGGTTCTCAGACAACCCTCGTAGATTGAAGTCATCGAGGTTGGAGAACCAAATAATGAACAACAAAAACCGTCTAATCAATACCACTCTTGTCGGACTCGTCGTGATGACCCTTGGCTTAACGACAGGTCGCACAGCCGAAGCGAAGACACTTGACCATTCCATTGAAAGCCAGTCAGAGACGCAACTGGTGGCCCTTAAGTTCAAGAAATTCAAGAAAGGTCATCACGGTCACAAGAAATTCAAGAAAGTGAAGAAAGGCCACCATGGTCATGACAAATTCCACGGCAAGAAGAAGTTCATCGGCCACAAGAAATTCCACAACGTTCACCGTTTCCGTTAGTCCCCTGACAGCACGTAGATAGATACTTCCTAACTCCACAATAGTGCTGGCAGAAATAAGATAGATGCGCTGCTCTGCAGTCAGAGCTGAACGATATCGTTCAGCTCTGATTAATCGCATGGTTGTTTGACTATCCTACAAACCGAGTTCTCTCTAACCCTATTTCCCGCTGCTGGATGCCAATGCTAACAGAAGCGGGATTTTTCTAAACCTATCTAGTATTCACGCGAAATCTGTCATGCAGCCTATTAACCCCCTGCTTCATCAATTAATGGTGGCGAAAGACTCTGGTCATCTCGCTGGCTCAGATTTTTCTAAGACGGCCCTGAGAGAGACATTCCAAATTACGAATCCTGCTCTCAGTGGAGGCTAAAAATACCCCTCTAGAGTAGGACTTAACGAATCAACTGCACGGGGCATCCTTGCCTTAAGCAGAAAGAATCGTTAGCTCACCTACAAATGTTAAAACTATGATCTCTTCCCCAAGCCAGATTGGTCAACTTTCTACAATAGACACAGCACTTTCCTCACTTATCAGAAAAGTACAAAGCTGGGTCCGTCATGAAATTATTGATGAAGATCCCTATGATGACGCGGCATTGCTGGAAGAAGCATTACTTGCTGAATTAATGAAATCTGACCCGACTCACATTCAAAATCAAATTGTAGATTCTTATCGTACAGACGAAGAGTATCGGGAGACTTCATCAATTCTGAGGCAGAACCTGCAGACCATAGGCTTTCTATAGACCAATAGAAAGGATCAGTACTTTTGGATATGAAATGCTCTTGCTGCCACTTTATACCCTATTTGAACGAACTAATACAGGAGGGTAAGCTGGTCGGAGACCATCGCTGGTGAGTGCTGCTGACGCTACTTGAACGGTTTAGCAGGGTTCGTGAATCGAGTGAAGAGAGGCGGGAGAGACTCTCAAGATTTCAGCCACTGCTGATCTCACCCAGTTTTTGCGACACTCCCTTTAGTTGTACTCTCCAGGAGTATCTATTTTTGTAACAGTAACCCTGCCAACTTTCATACCTGACATTCTCAATAGTTCATCACCTGAAAATTCAAAACCAAGCTTTAGTGCTATTCGCGCAACATCATCTGCAGTTGATGCTGCTTGCACCTCATTGTTAAGTGCAGGTTCAGACTGCATTTTCTTTAAAAATGCTTCGAGTTGATCTATAGCCATATCCTAAACTCTTATTCTCGCTGGCTGGTCTATGAAACAGGGAAACCTTTACAAGCTTCAAGTAAATTCTACAGCAATTGTCATTATGGAATCGATCATCGCTAAAGGCTGGCAGCAGGAGGACCGATGGACCAGAGCCAAGGGTTTCACTGGCAACGTTGAACCCTGCCATTGCCATGTATAGGTTGACACAGTGCTCTCTAAATTAGCGTGGGATAGATAGCGTCTCAAGCTCCATCAGTCGTAAGCCTGATCCTCATTGTCTTTTATATCTGTACCTTGACTCTGAGTTCGCCAGCACCTCATCGCTCGGCCTCCTCTCCCAACACCCCAAACTTAGGGGACCACCAAGCCCCTTTAGATTGAAAGTAAACCACATCTTTGTGCTTTCGATCCTCCCTAGTAGCGGCACTTGAACAGCGCAGCAATGACTTTTGCTGTCCATCCTTCGTATAAAAGTATTCCTCTAGCTTTAGGTCACAGGCTGGGCAAACATACTCGGTTAATTTCGGTGCTTTCAGTCCCTCTCCGGTTCCACTGCCTCCCGGTTGCTGCCAAGCTTTATTCCGGCTACTCCAGAACATTACTAATTCCTTACCCGGTTCGGTCTCACATCCCTGCTGACACTTCAGGAAAAATCCCTTCTTCACCTTCTTGCTCTTCGTTGGCACTTTTGACAACGCCTGATTACAAAGCGGACACTTTGTCCGTGACTTCTGCAGCTTCCTTTCCGGGTATTGTCCTGGTTTTGGTGCAGGTAGAGTACTCACAGCCTTACCTAAAGCTGGCTCAAAATAGCTCTGATTCCAACTGATCAGATACTGCTGCCAGTCCTGCTTCCCCTCCGAGATTAAATCAAGCTGCCCCTCCATCTGTGCCGTGAACTTAGCTTCGAGCAATTCCGGGAGCGCCTTCCCCATAAACTCATCCACCTCTAGCCCCATCATCGTCGGCTGCAGCTGCTTCTTCAACACCTCCACATACTGACGCAGCTTGAGGGTCTTAATCGTGGTGGCATAGGTAGAAGGACGACCAATCCCTTTCTTTTCCATGATTTGTACCAGCTTTGGTTCCGTAAAGCGGGACGGTGGCTGCGTTTGCTTCTGCTCATGACCCACCTGCTGAACCCGCAGCTGTTGACCATCCTGGAGAACAGGGAGTTGCTTGTCTGCACTAATGTCTTGCCAATATTTGCTGTAGCCCTTGAACTCCACCACCTGCCCTTTGGCTTGCCATTGGATTGGACCGGAACGGATCAAGACTTTCGTTTTCCGAATCTGAGCCGGTTTACATTGCGACGAGATCGCCCGCATCCAAATGAGAACGTACAGCTTAAATTCATCTTCAGGCAGCTCTTGCTTTAGGCCCTCAGAACTTTTGGTCAGCTCAGTCGGTCGAATTGCTTCATGGGCTTCTTGAGCACCCTTCTTACTTCGTTGTTTTGCCACCTTCTGTGGGACATTCTTCGAGTCATTCGCCTGCAGCCAACTGCGGGCCGCTTGGCAAAAATCAGGACTGAGCTGCACTGAATCAGTTCGCATGTAAGTAATCAGACCCTTCTCATAGAGCTTTTGCGCCACTTCCATCGTCCGCTCAGGGCTGAATTTCTGACGTGACCCTGCCGCCTGCTGCAGGCTAGAGGTAATAAACGGAGCTGGGGGTTGCTTGGGGCTGAGCTTTCCCTCTATCCGTTCAATGGTGTGACTCTCTGCCTGAGCTATACCTACCAAGCGTTCTGCTTCGGCCTCACTTAAAACTCGGGTTGATTCTGGAGAGGCGACTGAGGCACCCGCATCATCAATACTGGATTGTTCTGGATGTGAGGGTGAACTAGATCCGTGATAAAAGGCTCGAAAGCCTTCCTGGTAGTCCACAAAGACAGACCAGTAATCTTGGGAAGTAAAAGCTTGGATTTCTCTCTCTCGCTGGCAGATGAGATGAAGGGTGGCAGATTGGACCCGGCCCACGCTTTTTGCGCCATTATTCAAGCTCCATACCAGGGGTGAGCCACGATAGCCAACCAATTTGTCCAGGCAGTCGCGACATCGGCCCGCATCGACAAGAGCTTGATTGAGCGGTCTGGGATTGGAAACTGCCGCTTTGACCGCCCGATCTGTGATTTCGGTATAGACGACGCGTTGAGCCTTTTTGAGGTGCAATGCATCCTGGAGATGCCAAGCGATTGTTTCCCCTTCGCGGTCGGGGTCAGTGGCCAGAAAGACTTGCTTAGCTTTTTTGGTCGCAGCCCGTAGGTCAGAGATCGTCTGTTTTGCTTGAGGGCTACGGGGAATATAGCGACAGTCAATTTGATGAAGTCCAAGATCAAAGCCGAGGGAGTCTTTTCCATCGTTTGCTAGTTCACGGATGTGACCCACGCTGGCCTTCACTATCCAGTCACTGCCGAGGATACCCTTGAGCTTTTTAATTTTGCCGGGGGATTCAACAATCAGTAGTTTCATGACCATTAGCTTTGTCTAGGATCAATTCCCACATCAATCAATAGTATTTGGCTTTTGCCATAGCCTGAAGCAGCATTCAATGGCCTTGATGCTTTCATCAAATGTATTGGGTTGATATGTATTCCTCCAAATTGAACCGAAGTGATGACTATCAATGTCAGACGTGACCCACATCATCAGGTGCGCTAAGCCATTCACTTAACTTAGAGAGTGTAAAGACAGGGGCGTTGTTTGAGCTGTAGATCATCAAACAACATATTTATGAGAACTAACATCATGAAAAAACTATCAATACTAATTAAGCCACTTCTGGCCACAACTGCTATCGCCTTGATGTGTGGTCCCGCTCTAGCCGCGACCTGGGCTGCCCGACATGGCATGACCTCAGCACAGTATCAACAACGGTTCGACCAGTATGTCAGTCAAGGTTATCGCTTATCAGATGTCAGCGGCTACAGCATCAATGGTAAACCTAAATATGCAGCCATCTGGTCCCAAGGTCGTTCAGTCCCCTGGGTTGCACGGCACGGGATGACCTCCGCCCAGTACCAACAGAAGTTTGACCAATATGTAGGTCAAGGCTATCAGCTCGTAGATGTCAGTGGGTACGAATCCAACGGCCAAGCACTCTATGCAGCCCTCTGGCAAAAACGAGGAGGTACAACACCCTGGCAAGCCCGCCACGGAATGAGCGTCTCCCAATACCAACAAACCTTTAATGACTTAGTGGGCAAGGGATATCGCTTGACCCACGTCAGTGCTTATAACGTAGGCGGCAAAGCCCGATTTGCCGCAATCTGGCGTAAGGGTGGCAATGTTCAATGGCAAGCTCGTCATGGAATGACCTCCTCTCAGTATCAGGCTAAATTCGACAGCCTTGTCTCTCAGGGTTATCGGCTAAGCACCGTCAGTGGCTATGAGGTCAACGGCATAGCCAAATATGCCGCACTGTGGGTCAAAGGAGGCTCATCTCCTTGGCAAGCTCGTCATGGCCTTAGTTCAGCTCAGTATCAGCTGACCTTTAATCAATTGACCTCCCAAGGATATCGGCTGACCCACGTGAGTGGCTATGAGGTCAATGGCCAAGCAAAATATGCCGCAATCTGGCGAAAAAACTAGACATCCTGGCAGTTCATTACTGGGTGTTCAGAATTACCTCGGCTTTCAACATATCGAAGCCGGGGTAGTCACTTTGGTTCTGTTGCAGGGATCGGAGCTGAAGATGGTAGGTTGAGACCTTTGCAACTTCGAGCTTTTAGTTATGCCTCTTGATAGCCCTTTCAAAGATCAACAATATCCGCTGTGCATTATTCTGTGGGCTGTGCGCTGGTATCTTCGTTATCGACAAAGGGCTTCACCTTCTGTCTCAGTTCAGGCTTGATGGCTTTTGCTAATCCCACCCACGGGTTACGTCCGGCCAATAATCCGGCCTCAATCGCCCATTTCCGCATGATTGAAGTAGCCAGACCCTCGCCCTAGCAATGTGAGTGGTCACCCGCTCCCGTTGGATAGAAACAAAGTCTTTCGCCTTGCCTTCATTTACTGCATGAGCAGGAACATCAAGCCACTTCTGCAAAGCTGCCACCACGGGCTGATATCGGGTTTCTATCGACCGAATAGAAACCCCCAAGTTTCGTTCTTTATGGTCAGCGAACTGGCTGAATAGGCTTGAGCAAGATAGCCTGTTTGGCCTATTGCCTGGGGTCTGTACTTGTTCTTGCTGGGGTCAAACTGCCCACAACAGATATCATCATCAATCTGACGGGCGATGCTTTTTGCATAGGCTCGATTAGAGCGGGTATCCTCTAGCCCCAAGCTAATACTGTGGCGCTTCCCGATGTGGGTCCACCTTAACCGCAACATGCCGCGATCATTAATCACTGATATTTTCTTCCTCACGGGCTAACCTTCCGGCCACTTAGTTTACTTAGCCAGCCCTAACGTCCCTAAAGTCTGTGGATATATTCACAAAAAAAGAGGTCTCAAGGACTGACATAAAAGTCCCTAAGCCTCACCAGTGATAAGTTATTTAGCCAATCGGAGCGGCGGGATTTGAACCCACGACCCCCACTACCCCAAAGTGGTGCGCTACCAAGCTGCGCTACGCCCCGCGATCGCTTATCAAGCGTAGCATAAGGCATTACATTTTTGTCTTTGCTTCCTGCAGATAACTTTGATAGCGAGTCTGCATTATTGAGAGCGGCATTTCTTTCCCTGAGGCCGTATCTAGCCAGTACTGCACTAAGGTTTGACCAAAAGCCCAAGCATCCTGAGTGGGTGATGAGGATCTTTCAAGTACCAGGGGCCACAGCTGTAGCAAGTCAAAGGTTTGTTCTGCTGTACTTAGCAAAGCGTAAAGTTCCCAGGCTATCTGGAGCTTGCCCATTACAACTGGAGACTGCTCAATGGGTAGGTTTGTTGCTAAGACCGTGGCGAGCGCTGGAGTCCCGGACATCATGGTTGAAATAAAGCCCAGGATCGGACTTTTTAGCAATGCTGCGAGCCCTTGGGTCGTACTCATCTGAAAGGCGTACCGGTCGATGATTTTAGCCGCAGCCTGGATCCGGGTGTCTTGATCTGTGAGAAATCTGGCTAATCGGCCCTGCTGTGCCGAGGGGAGGGCTTCAACTAAGGCTTGAGATAGCATTGTCTTGCCCCACATTGAGCGATCGGGGGCATCCGCTACCAGCGGCAATATCGTGGAGCTGTAGTCTGCTAACATTTCCTGGCGATAGGCTATTGCATCTCGAATCGCGCGTTCTTTAGGTTTTTCCCCCTGCTGCCAATCATAGGGAGGTTGCCATTCACGAATGGGGCGTAGGCGGTCTACCTGGGTGACCACAACAATAATAGGGAGACCATCCGCTTGCACTTGACTCAGGAAGTCACGATCCATTTTTAGGGCTGGGTCAGGGGCTGGAGTTAACAGCAGCAGGATGTCTGCTTCTGTGGCTTTCTCTAGAATGTGCGATCGCAAATCTTCTCGACCTGCCTGCTCATATCCTGGTGCATCCCAGAGCGTCAGTGCGTCACCCTCCGGCGTCGCAAAAGCGTAGGATTGGAGGCGATCGGTGCTGGGTAATACATCTACTGCCGCTAACTCTTTTGCGAATAGCGTATTAATTAAGCTACTTTTTCCGGCTCCCGTGCGCCCCACCAAAAGTACGTTGAGAGGCGATCGTTCTAGACTGTCAACCGACTCAGATTCTTCAAAGAGCGACCGCAGGGTTTGCGTCTTTTCTGGAGCCACCTCTTCTACCACCATTGGTTGAGGTGCTTGACCGCTGTAAAGAGCGATGGCCCGCTCTCCTAAAGCCTTAAGCGTTGTTTCACGCAGTAATTGACCTAAGTTGCCCAGTAACTGTTGGTTGGCCTGTTCTCGATAGGGTTGGGTGGCTGTTCGGGCCGCCGCTGCTGCTGGATTAAATAACCAGCGAGACCAGTTGAAAACCTTAAGTGCCTTGCGGGCGGCAGGCTCTAGCCGTCGATAGGTTTCGTACGTCTCATAAGCTTGACCGATTGAAACCTGTCCTAAGGTAGGCGCAAGCTTCTGCATCCATAGATCTACATCATCGACGGTGCCTCGCAGCAGCCCATAGGCCTGCGGCACGTAGATATTCAGCAGAGGGCGCTTAACCTCTGGATAGTAGATTTGGGCCACTCCCGAGACTAAGTCTTGGCAGCGTCCAAAAAACGTTGCCCAATCTTCCCAAGGCAAGATGTCATCGCGGGCTGCCGTCAACACACGCTGAACCTCCAGCTCGGCCTTGGCTTTCAGATTTGCTTGTGACTCGCTCTGGTGATCTGCCGTCGTGAAATTAGAGAAGTCAGCGGTCTCGAACTGGGGAATTTGCAGCCACCGCGCCAGCAGCCATCGCCAGACCAACAGAACAAGAACGACAACAGCCCAGATCCAGCTCAGGTGCCAGCGGTGAATCTGTAAGCCCGCTGCTACCGCCAGGAATCCAATCACCAGCGCCAAAGGCAAAATTAGCGCAACCCACTGCCAAACTCTGAGACGAATCACCTGTTTGCAGCCCCTAACTTAACAACTTGCCGCGAAGGCCATTATTCCTCGTCAGGCGTGATGGTGGCAACGACCACCAGATCCTGCATATCGAAGGGCGATTCCTGATCTTCAAGGGGTTTACTGCTGTCGAAATCGACACCCAGCTCAAACAAGAAGATGAGCTGGTTAGCAGCCAGCGAAATCTTCCGAGTATCGGGATCAAGATAAGGCTGTCTCGTTCTAGGATTCTCAGCTGTCAGAAAGCTTGCTATTCCGTTTTGCTCTAGATATGTCTCAAACGCAGGCACGCTTTCACCGTCTCGTAGGGTGATCACCTGTCTTTGTTGATCTGCCTCTGAGCTAACTGTAGTATCTCGAATGCAGGTTGTGTTTCTAACCTGCACTGAAAAGGCCAACGTTGTATTTGGCTCCACTGTCTCTACCAAGTCGCCGCCGGGATCTGGCAGCGACATACTTGATGAGCCAGACGCTGAATTTGAACTCAATAGAACCGTACCTGAAACGCCGTCGTTGACATCGTTACCGTTGCTGCACTGAAGAGCGCCTCCCAGGTTAGAAATGGTCACTCTGGATCGACGATTACTTAAGACCCCCGATACTGTTCCCCCGCCTCCAATAATATTGAGGGGCGGTTGTGTGCGGGCAAACACTTTTGTCTCTAAGGCATAGGCTTCAGGATTGTCTAAAACCTTTTTAAGTTGACCCTTATGAAAAATGCTAGCCACTTTTCCCGTGGGACTCACGCACGAATAGAACCCCGTTGCATTTGTTGATGGATTAGCGGTCCAGCGGATAGGCGGTGAAGTGGTTGTGTCCATTGGACAATCGGGCGTTGAAGTTTCCTCTGAGATCAGATCAATTAAAGGCTCATATTGCCATGCATTAGGTGAGATCGTATCGTCGTAGCTACCGTCAGAGTTGAAATTGGGTCCCCAACGATAAATGACTTGAGGTCCACGCCACATGCCCTCGGCACCAGCGAGGTAATAGATGATTCGTTGATTGACACCCGGAATCTTGAGGGTCAAGACAGGAACTTTGTCAGTGGCATCGAATGCAGGCGCATCAGGCAAGCCCTGGTTTGCGTCAGGTTCGATGCGTTCTGCCTGCCTGACCTCGGTAGCAATGAAGTCAAGGGAACGGTTTAGCTCAATCCGCCGTTCGTTTTGGGTGCCACTGTCAGAGCTTGAACTCAGCATAGAAGCAAGCCCCACACCGCTGACGCCGACAACTGTCGTGGTTAAGGCTCCCGCAACCAAAAGTTCAGTGAGAGTAAACCCGTTGTTTACTTGCGAAAATAGGGGGGAGACAGCCTTAAACAATGGAAATGTCTTTAATGAACTCAGCATAGCCATTAGCGCAAAATCTAAACTAATCAACCCCCATTACTCATCTCCGCAGCCCTGTTTAGCAGGGAATATCGACAGAGAGATTCCTAATTCAACCTAGGGATAAAGCTCGTCTATCATCGAACACGATGCGCCCATACTAGATTTAATATTCTCTATTTGAAGTCAATCATAGCGGACTCTCTTCGCCTACTGCAGGACTTCCTGCTGAGATAGGCAGCGACAGGCTGGACCACACTAGGCTAAGGTAGTGGGTAGTAGGTGCCTACACGGCTTTTGGAGGATAGGCTCACGTGCAGTGTCCATTCTGTCAGCATACAGATAGCCGAGTCTTGGAATCTCGCTCCGCTGAGTCGGGTCACAGTGTTCGCCGACGGCGAGAGTGTCTGCAGTGCGATCGCAGGTTCACCACCTATGAGCGAATTGAATTTGTTCCCATTACCGTCATTAAGCGAGACGGACAGCGCGAGTCCTTTGATCGTTCTAAGCTGCTGCGGGGCGTTGTAACCGCCTGCGAGAAAACGGGCATCACCGCGACCCGGATTGAAGCCTTGGTTGATGATATTGAAGCTGAGCTGCAGCAACGCTCTGTCCGGGATGTCACCAGTACTGAAATTGGGGAAGCCGTCCTCAAAAGCTTGAAAGCACTGAGCGAAGTTGCCTACGTGCGATTTGCTTCTGTTTATCGACAGTTTCAAGGTATTTATGACTTTATTGAAGAACTCAATCAGCTTCAAGATCCTGCGCCTGCAGCTGCAAAGGCTTCCGCTCCAGAACCCTTCGCTTTTATCACTCACCCTTAGAAGATCAGTTGGCCTGTGTCAAACGTGCTTTAGCCGACCCATTTAGAAAAATGAACCTCAAAAAAGCGTAGACTCTGGTGAACGCCACCCCGAGGTTATTTAGCGAAGAAGCTCTGCGGCGTAAGTCGTCACTTTTCATGATCTTAGAAGCCCTAAGATGCGCTAAAATAGTAGACTTAGCGCAACAGTGTAGCTAGAAATTCATCTAGATTCATCTGACTGCCCTTAATTACGCTCCTAACATTCAGGTTCACACCTACTCTATGGGGAGGCGTCACCACTACGGAGAAAACAACTAGGAAACTTTAGCATGGTCAATCAGCAAACCTCAGCACCAGATGTGGGTTTTACTCACGAAGATTTTGCGGCTCTACTCGATCAATATGATTACCACTTCAATACTGGGGATGTGGTCCCTGGTACGGTATTCAGCCTAGAGCCAAGGGGTGCTCTGATTGATATTGGCGCCAAGACGGCGGCCTATATCCCGATTCAAGAGATGTCAATTAACCGGATTGAAAACCCGGAAGAGGTGCTTCAGTCTCTAGAAATGCGGGAGTTTTTCATTCTAGCTGATGAGAATGAAGACGGTCAGCTGACGCTCTCCATTCGACGTATTGAATATATGCGCGCCTGGGAGCGGGTTCGCCAACTGCAGGAAGAGGATGCCACGGTTCGTTCGGCTGTGTTTGCCACAAATCGAGGGGGAGCCTTGGTGCGAATTGAAGGGCTGCGCGGTTTTATTCCGGGTTCTCATATCAGCACCCGGTCGGCTAAGGAAGAGCTGATTGGCGAAGATTTACCCCTTAAGTTCTTAGAGGTTGACGAAGAGCGCAATCGTCTGGTTCTCAGTCATCGTCGTGCTTTGGTTGAGCGCAAGATGAATCGCCTTGAAGTGGGCGAAGTTGTGGTCGGAACCGTGCGCGGCATTAAGCCCTACGGTGCCTTCATTGACATCGGTGGCGTTAGTGGCCTGCTGCACATTTCAGAGATTTCTCACGATCATATTGATACGCCCCACAGCGTCTTTGGTGTGAACGATCAGCTCAAGGTGATGATCATTGACCTTGACGCTGAGCGCGGTCGTATCTCGCTGTCAACCAAGCAGCTAGAACCTGAGCCTGGTGATATGGTCAAGAATCCTCAGATTGTCTTTGATAAGGCTGAGGAAATGGCGGCTAAGTACCGAGAAGAAGTGCTAGCGAAGCGTCAGCAGGCTGAGCAGCCTCAGGAAGCCGATGTTGAAGAAGAGGCGACTGCAGCCGTCTAGCTTTACTAGGCTCAGGTTGGCTGTGGTTCAACAGCGCCCACGATTAGCGATTGCCCTTGGGGATCCGGCAGGTATTGGTCCTGAGGTGATTCTCAAGGCGCTAGCTCACGGCTCGCTGGACTGTGGCGTTACGATATTTGGTCATAGAAGTCTTTTAACGGACTGCTATCAGCAGCTCATTGATCAAGGCGCTCAGGATTGTATTGATCCTGAGCGCTTGATGATCGTTGATGTTGGAGAGTCGATCTCGGCTCATTGGGGGCAGCCTACTGTGGAGACGGGGGCTGCTAGCTTCTGTTATGCGAAGACTGCGATTGAGCGGACTTTGGCCGGTGAGTTTGATGCCGTCGTCACGGGGCCGATCGCCAAATCTGTCTGGAAGCAGGCGGGGCATCACTATGCGGGTCAGACGGAATTGCTGGCGGAATGTGCGAGGGTTGAGCGCTTTGGCATGATGTTTGTGGCTCGATCTCCCCATACTCAGTGGCAGTTGCGGGCTTTGCTGGCGACCACTCATATTCCCTTGGCTGAGGTGCCTCGGCAGTTAACTCCCGGCCTGCTGTCGCTGAAGCTCGATCTATTACTTAATTGTCTGAAGGATAATTTTGGACTGACGGCTCCGCGAATTGCGATCGCAGGTCTTAATCCCCACAGCGGCGAACAGGGACAGCTAGGACGCGAAGAAATCGATTGGATCATTCCTTGGCTAGAGGAGATGCGATCGCAACATCCTCAAATCACTTTAGACGGACCTATCCCGCCGGATACGATGTGGGTTAAACCAGGACAGGCTTGGTATGGTCCCGGCATAGACGCACCCCATGATGCCTATTTGGCGCTTTATCACGATCAGGGCTTAATTCCCGTGAAGCTGATGGCCTTCGATCGAGCTGTTAACACGACCATTGGTCTCCCGTTTGTGAGAACCTCTCCCGATCACGGCACTGCTTTTGACATCGCAGGTCAAGGAATTGCAGATGCAACGAGTATGCGGGCTGCAATCGAGTTAGCGATCGAACTGACGGCCCATAGACAGAATTGACCTTGATTCTGTGGGTCAATATTTTCGACACCGTTTTAGATCTCTCTATGGGTGAGCAAACTAAAAAGCACCGACAACTCAACTTTGGACGGTATACAAATAGCGGCATCTATTGCGAGTCGTTCATTGATTCCTTGTCAAGCTAAGATAAAGCTATCCATCCCCATCACAACGATGCAAGACGCCAATAACCACGTTCAAAATCCGCTGGCTAAACTAATCAGCTACTCCCAAGCCAACGCTGCAGGCATCGCAGTACTGTTAGCCGTCCTTGGTGGTGCATGGGGGATACTGGCTAGCACGTTCAGTTTTGCTGTTGAGCGCACTGTTGACCCACGGTTTGAGGCATTAGAGCAGCAACTCAATGAGAATCATCTTGAGTTGAAGTCGACGTTAGCTGGGATAAGTAATCGTCTGGAAGCACTAGAGAAAAAGCCTTAATTGCACTGACAACTTAGCTGATATGGCACCGCTTTCAAGCCTATGCCATGCTTAGGTCAGGAGCATTGCCCTTAACCAACACCGCTTTTCAGCCGAGATTATGTCTTATGGCATCTGGCTATACTGCGCTTTCCCTCTTGGCTTCAGAGACACTCAGAAAATGATGTTGTATCGGGGCGTTGAGGTGACCTATGAGGCCATCTGAAATTTGAAAGCTGGCGAGGGCTATCAAGTCTGAGTGCTGCTGCCTAATTCACCCACTGAAGTTTTACAACCAAAAGTAGTGCCTACATTTTGAAGGCTGATTTTTCGGTGTCAATTCCTCGTCAATTCCTCTGGAATACCTGACCGTTTTTTGTTGTGGGTAGAGAGAGATAGCCGATGGTGCGATCGCACCTTAGACAAGATATCAGCAAGATAACCACACTGTTCACCGGTCAGCACTAACTCAGTAATATTACGGATTTAAATGGGTATCCTCAAGATAACCCTCCAAGTTAGTGCGTACAGAACCAGCGAATCCCCTGTTAGACGTTTAAAGACAACAAAAATAGGCTCCTGAGATAGGTCACGTCTCAGGAGGCTGCCCAAAAAGAAAAAATTGCTGTAGCTCAACGGAGACTAACGTTGCTTATGCCTCTCCAATATTAATTAAGTAAATGAAAATTTTCTGCCGGATAATTATCAAGACCACTTTGAGAAAAAAGATTTCAGCGATGTGTTAAATCGCTAAAACCTATACACTAATTTCTTTTCAATCAAACTATCTTGTTCAACGTGACTCCTCGTATATGAAATAGGGTCCTACGTTCTAAGATCCTCATGAACTTTCCATAAAACTGCGATACTCTTCATCAGCAATGTTGGGGCAATTGAGATTCATAAGACTGATAACGCAAGCTGCAAAATTCTTCTAGAAGATCTCTCAGATCACTTAGTCATAGTGCCGCGTCATGCTTTCTCGTACTAGCTCATCCTTGCCTTCAAGCCAGCCAGATTCACCCTCCCTCAATCTCCAAGAGCAATTGGGGATGGATCCACACCCCTTGACGGTGACTGCTATGACCTTGCTTAAGGACGTAGTGGTGAACATGAGTCAATCATCCACTGTCTGTACCTTAGCCTTGGCTTCAGGAGAAGCTACATCAGATCAGCGGCGCAGCTATGCCTTGGTGATGATGGAAGATAAGCTGCTGGGTATTCTCACCGAACGGGATTTAGTGAAGAAGATAGCGGAGGGGGCTTGTTTTGCCGAGATGATGGCTCTGGAGGTGATGAGTACCTCTGTTATCACCCTCAATGCCTCAGAGATCAAGGATGTCTTTACGCCTGTCAACCTGATGCGCCAGTATCGCATTCGGCACTTACCTGTTCTTAATGATCAGGATGAAGTCGTCGGGGTGATTACCTCTGCTCGTCTCCGGCAAGCCTTGCCCGCCTCGGCACTGCTCAAGCGAAGGCAGGTAGCAGAGGTGATGGCCACTCAAATTATCACTGCTGCTCCCAGCACCCCCGTCATCGAAGTGGCTCAGTTGATGGCGATCCATCGGGTGAGCTGCGTGGTAATTCAGATTTCTGAAGCCCATTCTCCCCAGGGCATCATCACTGAATATGACATTGTTCAAATCCAACGACTAGAGCTGAATCTGACGACCCTTCTTGCTGAAACGGCCATGAGTTCGCCGCTGGAGTGCTTACATCCTGAAGATCAGCTTTGGGAAGTCCAGCAGAAAATGCAGCAGCTCCATGTTCGGCGCTTAGTCGTGGTCAATGATCAGGGGATTCTTGCAGGTCTAATCACCCAAACCAGCATCTTATCGGTGCTAGACCCGCAAGAGATGACCTCAACCATTGAGATGCTGCAGCAACAGGTAGAGCAACTCCAAGATGAACGGGTCAAGCTGCTGCAGGAACGCAACTTGAATTTAGAAACACAGGTGCAAACAAGTGAATCATCACTGCTAGTCTGTCAGGAGAAATTTCGAGCCACCTTTGAGCAAGCTGCAGTGGGTATTGCCCATATCAATCTTGATGGATACTTTATCGCCATCAACCAACGTTTTTCCCAAGTCCTAGGCTACTCAGCAGCTGATCTGCTCAATAAACACTTTACAGAATTGACCTTTGAAGAAGATAAAGAAGCTGGCCTCGATGACCTTCAGAAGCTGATTCGAGGAGATATCTCCTCTTTTGCCCAAGAGAAGCGATACTACCGTCAAGACAGCTCCACTTTCTGGGGGAATGTCACCGTCTCTGCCGCAACTCGGCCCTCCGGTGAATCGGATTACCTGATTGTGGTTCTTGAGGATATCAGCAGTAGAAAACAGGCGGAGACAGACCTCCAGCACCTCAATCGTGAATTAGAAGAGAGGGTGTCGCTCAGTACCCTTGCTTTTAAGGCTAGTGAGCAGCGATACCGAATGTTATTTGAGTTTGCCCCTGATTTGCTCTTTGTCCTGAATATGAAAGGGGAGATTCAAACTGTAAATACAGCAGTTATCCAGCGATTGGGGTATACAAAAGCGGAACTCGCAGGGAAATCATTACCGAATTGCTTGGTGACGGGTTCCCCAGAGATGCATGCCAAAGATTTTGAGTCTTTGCTAAAACACGGAACCTCTCGGAAAGAAATGGAGGTACTGTGTCGCAATGGTTCCACCCTCTCGGTAGACTGCGCTTGCTCCATCATTGCTGATACCTTGGGTAAAGCTCCCTACATTCTGGTCATTCAGCGAGATATTAGCGATCTGGTTC
This sequence comes from Acaryochloris thomasi RCC1774, assembly GCF_003231495.1. Lineage (NCBI taxonomy): Bacteria > Bacillati > Cyanobacteriota > Cyanophyceae > Acaryochloridales > Acaryochloridaceae > Acaryochloris > Acaryochloris thomasi. The sequence continues at coordinate 32,828 of NZ_PQWO01000028.1, read as the reverse complement.
AGGCAAAAGCGAAGCTCAAAGCTAGTGAAGAGCTGTTTCGCCTTGCCTTTGAAGAAGCTGCCATTGGTATGGCTTTAGTTGCACCTGACGGACGCTGGCTGCAGGTGAACCAGGCTATTTGTGACCTTGTTGGCTACAGCGCGGCAGAGCTGCTGGATCTAGATTTTCAGACCATTACTTACCCCGACGATTTAGGGACAGATCTTAGCCACGTCACGAAAATGTTGGCTGGAGACATCACGACTTATCAGATGGAGAAGCGATATCTCCATAAGCAAGGCCACATCGTTTGGGTTCTATTGAGTGTTTCATTGGTGCGCGATCATCAGGCTCACCCCCTCTGCTTTATCTCTCAAATTCAAGACATCAGTACCCGAAAAAATCTCGAAATGAGACTGCGTGGCTCAGAACAGCAAATGCGCTCTGTCTTTGAAGCCATGCATGATTTAGTTCTGATCTGTACCATCCAGGACAATACGATTACCGGAATTGATATCGCTCCCACGACGCCAAAAATTGAGGATGATTGTTCTAGCGACTTAGCCAGTCAAACCCTTGAATATCTTTGGGACAGCGCTGAGACAGTACCAGGACAAAAGATACAGCAGGTTATGGCCACTGATACATCGGTTCAATTTGAGTACAAACTCTCTATGTGCGGTCGAGAACGGTGGTATTCAGCCAATATCTCTCCGTTAGCTGGACAGGCTATTCTCTGGGTTGCTCGGGATATCACGGCTCTTAAGCAGGCAGAGAAAGACCTATTTCGAGAGAAAGAACTGGCGCAGGTAACGCTGGAGTCCATTGGTGATGCCGTCATCACCACCGATACCCAGGGAAATATCTACCACTTCAATCCAGTGGCAGAACACCTTACAGGGTGGAAAACGTCGGAGACACAAGGACGCCCCCTCGCTGAGGTCTTTCACCTTGTCCATGAAGAAACGCGGCAGCCTGCCGAGAACCCTATTCAAAAAGCATTGCGGGAAGACCGTGTGGTGGGTCTAGCCAACCACACGGTTCTAGTGGCTCGTAATGGAACTGAATATGCAATTGAGGATTCTGCAGCCCCCATTCAAGACCGAGATGGTCAGGTTATCGGGGCCGTTATGGTTTTTCATGATGTGACTCATTCTCGTAATCTCACCCGTCAGCTCTCATGGCAGGCCAGTCATGATCCATTGACCGGCCTTGCCAATCGTCGCAAATTTGAACAGATCCTCCTCCACGCACTGCAGGTATCTCAAGAAGAGGCACAGCAGCATGTGCTTTGCTTTTTGGACCTTGACCAGTTCAAGGTTATCAATGATACCTGTGGCCACGCAGCGGGTGATGAAGTACTCCGTCAGGTGTCGAAGCTTTTGCAACAGGCCATTCGGGTAACAGATGTTCTAGCTCGCTTAGGAGGAGATGAGTTTGCAATTCTCCTTCATCAATGTCCGTTGGAGCGGGCGACTGAGATTGCGGAAAACCTACGCCAAGCGATTCAATCCTTTAGATTTCAATGGAACAATAAAGCGTTTAGCATTGGAGCAAGCATTGGCCTCGTGACTATAGATCAAGAGAGTGCTGACCTAGAGAGCATTGTGGGGGCTGCTGATGCAGCCTGCTATGCAGCGAAGGCCAAGGGCCGCAATCGCATTCAAGTGTATCAGGATGATGATGCAACCCTCTTACAACAGCGTGGAGAACAGCAGTGGAGCGTACGGATTAAGCAAGCGCTGGAGGATGATCTTTTCTGTTTATATGGTCAGGCAATCGTCCCAACGATAGAGAATTCTGGAAAGCAATACTTCTGTGAAATTTTGCTGCGGATGATTGATGAGCAGAATAGGGTGGTTACGGCAGGGGAGTTTATTCCGGCAGCAGAACGCTACAATCTCATCTTAGAGGTTGATAAATGGGTGATTAGTAAGTTCCTGAACGACTTTTATCCTCGTTTACATATGAGCAAGGAACAGAAGGCACAGCCTACCCAATATATGATTAACCTATCCGGGGCGAGTGTGGGGGATGGGCAATTCCTTCACTTCCTGAAGCAGCAATTGGGGCAACATCCAGAGGCGGCCCAGTGGATTTGCTTTGAAATTACGGAAACGGCGATTATCTCCAACTTGGGCCAAGCCGTTAGCTTTATGAAGGAGATCAAGGAATTGGGCTGTTCGTTTGCGCTCGATGACTTTGGGGCAGGCATGTCATCTTTCGCCTATCTCAAAACATTGCCCGTCGATTATCTCAAGATTGATGGTGGGTTTATGGATGACCTGGCAGATGACCCGGCGACCTATGCGATTGTGGAATCCATCAACCATATTGGGCATGTGATGGGGCTGCAAACGATTGCTGAATTCGTTAGCAGTGTAGAGATTCGAGAAAAACTTCAGAGCATCAGCGTCAATTATGTGCAGGGTTTTGATATTGAACTTCCAAAAGCGTTGGCCGTGTGAGGTGAGGGTCACTGACCAACCCCAAATCGCTGCAATGTGATTTGACGGGATCTCTACCAACTAAAAAGCTGACAACGGTTTAGATCCGCTGCCAGCTTCGTTTTGAAAATTTGAGAGTGACGGTTTGGTTTATCCCCAATCCTTTTCTAGAAAGATTTATCTATCGAGCTGGATTCATAACTCCCATGATTTTTTGACCAGAAGTAGATAGGTCAGGGGCATGAAATTCTTGAAGCGCCAGCGCACTGGAAAAATGACCTTGCTGCGCAACAACCGTCACTTCTTGCTCTAGATTCTGGGCAATGGCCATCGTCGTTACATCGTAGGTCTGCATCACTATTTTGGGATAGAGACCAATCCCAATAATCGGTAGCAATAGGCAGATGGTGATGAAGACTTCTCGAGGCTGGGCATCAATCCAGGCAGAAGATGCAATATCACCTGCTTTGCCGTAGAACACGCGGCGCAGCATGGATAGCAGATAAATAGGGGTCAAAATCAAGCCAACCGCCGCTAACAAGATCACCATCAATTTGAAGGAAGCGGTGTAGACCGTTGTGTTCGCTACACCCAGGAAGATCGTTAGCTCACCCACGAAGCCACTCATGCCGGGTAGCGCCAATGACGCCATGCCGCTAATCGTGAATAAAGCGAAGACTGTGGGCATTAGCTTTGCCATGCCACCCATTTTCTCAATCGTGAGGGTGTGGGTGCGATCGTAGATAATCCCAGCGAGGAAGAAGAGTGAGGCTGCAATCAGTCCGTGCGAGACCATCTGGAGGACTGCTCCATTGAGACCCAGGTTGCTCAAGGTGGCGATGCCGATCAGAACGAATCCCATGTGAGAGATAGACGAGCAGGCCAGACAACGTTTCAAGTTAGCTTGGCTGAAGGCGTTCAATGCCCCGTAGACAATGTTGACTACGCCTAGGACTGCCAATATAGGGGCTAAGTGAATGTGAGCGTGGGGCAGCATTTGGACGTTCATACGAATCAATCCATAGCCTCCCATCTTCAGGAGAACTCCAGCTAAAACCATTGAGACGGGAGCAGAGGCTTCACCGTGGGCATCAGGTAGCCATGTGTGGAATGGGAAGATTGGTAGCTTGACGCCGAAGGCAATCAGAAGACCAATGTAGCTAAGCATCTCAAAGGCCAGCGGATAATGCTTTTGAGCCAATGCTGCCATATCAAAGGTGGTGGTGTCGCCATAGAAAGCCATTGCTAGGCCAGCGACCAAAATAAAGATGGAGCCAACGGCTGTGTAAAGAATGAACTTAGTGGCGGCGTACTGACGCTGCGGTCCGCCCCAAATCGAAATCAGTAGATAGACCGGAATCAGCTCAATCTCCCACATCAGGAAAAACAGGAGCATATCTTGAGCGGCGAAGACTCCAATCTGAGCACTGAGCAGAACTAGCATCAAACAGTAGAACAGTTTTGTCTTTTTCGTGACGTTCCAGGCGGCGAAGATTGCTAATGCGTTGATGAAGCCCGTCAGCAGAATCAGCGGCATTGAAAGGCCGTCAACGGCTAGAGACCAATTGAGGCCAATTTGTGGGACCCACGGGTAGGTCTCTGTGAGCTGAAGGTCTGCAAGGCTAAAGGTGTAGTTTCCCCAGAAGGCGTAAACCATTAGGGCCAGTTCAATTAAGGCCGTAGAGAGGGCGTACCAGCGAGTCGTTTTCCCGTTTGGATCTGGAAGGATGGGAATTGCGATCGCACTCACTAAAGGAAAGGCGATTAAAACCGTAAGCCAAGGAATTTGAGTAAGCATAATCATCGACGCTAGGGCGGTCAGAGAATTGAGGCGGTTTATAGGTTTGAGCTAAGAGAGTATCTTGCTGAACAGACCAACGAAACCATCTTTGGGCTACCCCAGCTCAGGTTGCCTGAACGGTGGCTACGCTAATCAAAAACGCTTGCAATAAGAATTAATACCCAGTATACCCAATCTTTACAAAATGTTAAGCATCTTGAAGAGAAATTTTCCTCGTCGATCTGATTAGCGGTCTTTTGACCCTTGTAGCGTCTGTCCCACATAGCGTCTAGCGTAGGAGTGTGTCACGATAATTCTGTTAGCTGTTTTAGGTCTAGAATGCCTGTCAAAACTCTGGATTTGCTGGAATGGCCGCGTCTGTGCCAGCACCTATCGACTTTCGCTGCAACAAAGTTAGGGGTTGCCGCAGCACAGGCATTGGAGATTCCGGGGCAACTGTCTGAGAGTCAGACGCTTCTCAATCAGACCCGAGAGGTCTATGACTTAGAAAATCGGCTGTTGACGCCGCTGGTCTTTAATGGCATCTACGATATCCGAGCGGCTTTGGAGCGCTCCGAAAAGCAGGGCGTTCTCAGTGGTGAAGAATTGCTGCAGTTGGCGACCACCCTCGCTGGCACCCGGCAGCTGCGACGCCTGATTGATCGCCAGCCTGAGCTTCTTGCACTCAATCGCCTGGTGGCTGATCTGAGAACTTACCCGGAACTAGAACAGGAAATTCATCACTGTATTGATGATCGAGGAGATGTTGCTGACCGCGCTAGTGAGAAGTTGGTCGGAATCCGTGCCAAACAGCGTCAGACCCACGCTCAGATTCAGAAAGTTCTGCAGAGTTTGCTGCAGCGCAAGGCAGGGGCGCTTCAGGAACAGTTGGTTACACAACGGGGCGATCGCTTTGTTCTGCCTGTGAAGGCACCTCAGAAAGATGCCATCCCTGGTATTGTTCACGATACGTCCACCAGTGGGGTGACGCTCTATATCGAGCCACAGTCTACGGTCAACCTCAATAATCAACTGCGCCAACTTAAGCGAAGAGCAGAGGCTGAATCAGAGGCCATTCGGCGGCGTCTGACGGAAAAGGTCGCAGAGGTCCAGGCTGACCTTGAACATCTGGTCATGATTGTAACTACGTTAGACCTGGCCGCAGCGCGGGCGCGCTATGGCTATTGGCTGGGGGCTAACCAGCCTCGATTTGTTGATTCAGAAGAACCTTTAACGCTGCGGCAGCTTCGCCATCCTCTTTTGGTTTGGCAGCAGAATCATGAGCAAGGCGATCCTGTTGTGCCTATCAACGTGGTGGTCTCGCCCCAGATTAGGGTTGTCGCGATTACCGGCCCCAATACCGGCGGCAAAACCGTCACCTTGAAGACGCTAGGGCTGGCGTTCCTAATGGCAAAGGTGGGTTTGTTCGTCCCGGCTCAAGAACCGGTTGAGCTGCCGTGGTTCGATCAGGTGCTGGCCGATATTGGCGATGAGCAATCTCTGCAGCAGAGCCTATCTACTTTCTCAGGTCATATTCGGCGGATTCAATCCATCATTGAAAGTCTGACGGATCGCTCTCTAGTATTACTGGATGAGGTCGGGGCCGGGACTGATCCATTAGAAGGAAGTGCGTTGGCGATCGCACTTCTGCAGCACCTGGCTGATCACGCTCAGCTTACGGTTGCCACAACTCACTTTGGTGAACTCAAAGCGCTTAAATACCAAGACCCAAGATTTGAAAATGCCTCGGTTGAATTCAATGACCAAACCCTCTCGCCCACCTATCGCTTGCTGTGGGGTATTCCAGGGCGCTCGAACGCCCTGATCATTGCCAAACGTCTTGGATTTCGAGAGTCCATTCTTGATCAGGCCCAGCAGTCCATTGGTGGGGGTACCCAGGAAGTCAACGAAGTGATTGCTGGTCTTGAAGATCAGCGGCGACAGCAGGAAACCAAGGCGCAGGCAGCGGCACGCTTGCTCCAAAGTACGGAGCAACTCCATCAAAAGGTTTCTGACAAGGCTTCTGAACTCAAAGCGCGAGAGCGAGAACTGAGGCAGCAGCAGGAGCGAGCGATTCAGCATGAAATTAAGATTGCTCGCAAAGAGATTGCCAAGGTTATTCGGCAACTGCAGCAGGGACCGATGACGGCTCAGGCTGCGCAGGAGGCGACTCAGAAACTGGAGCAGGTAACGCAGCAGCGCCTCCCGTCTCAGAAGCCTGTTGCAAAGGCAAAGGTGCCGACTTTTAAGCCACAGATGGGCGACCGCGTGCGGATTCCCAGTATTGGACAAAAGGCGGAGGTGATTGGTCTAGCCCCAGATGCAGATGAGGTGACGGTACGCTTTGGTCTGATGAAAATGACGGTTAGTGTGACCGAGATTGAATCAATGACGGGTGAGAAGGTAGAGCCAAAGCCGAAGCCGGCCCCTGCACCTCCGGCTCCCAAACCGTTGACAGTACGGACGTCTGAAAATACGCTGGACCTTCGCGGATCACGGGTCGCTGATGCTGAGCGGGTTTTAGATGATGCGATCGCACAGGCCCACGGCTCTCTCTGGATTATTCACGGCCACGGCACCGGAAAGTTGCGTGCAGGTGTGCAGGCATACTTGAAGCAGCATCCCCGAGTCGAACGCTATGAGTTCGCTGAACAATCTGAGGGGGGCACAGGCGTAACCATTGCTCACTGTGCGGTGTAATGGTCTCTATGTTGACGGCGCGGTTCTTTTCCTCTTGCACTCAGACGGCTTTACTAGACGCGGCAAAACCCCCTGTATCCTCTGTTTGAGCATCGCTATTGGAACGCCTCGGCAAACAGTTTAAATCCGTCAATGTCTTTGCCTTTGTTGTGTGTCAGTAGTCTTTCGACACCGATTTCAGCATGGTGATCTTCAATTTCGTTTTGAAACTCTTGGCAGAATTCCTTCGCGGCTTTGCGGTGAACTTTGAAGATTGTCTCTAGAAGTCCAGGGCTAAAGGCTAAGGTGTCATCTGGATGCTGATCATTCCATGCTCGTATGGCATCGAAAATGATTTGTGCTCTCTGAGCTGCTTTTCCGGGTGCCCGCCTTCTCCGCTGTGTCGTTGTTGTAGGGCTTTCCTTTGTCTTGCGTTCTGTCGGCTGCTCTTCGACTTCTTTTTTGACTTCCTCGTTGCCCAACAATAGTTGACGAAAGCTGTTGAGTTTCGCTTGGGCGTCTGCAAGCTGTGCTGCGATTTCTTGCTTCTCTTGCTGTGCCTGATCCAGCTCGGTTTTTAGGGTGTCAATTTCCTGCGTGAGTTCCTGTACGGCTTCTGGCTGGAGCTGCCGCCGCAATGTTGTCATTTGCTGCTCGATCTGTTGTTTAAATGTCGTTAATTGCTCTGACCAATCTGAGCGCAATTCTTGTTTGACCTGCTCGATCTCCTGCAGCCAATCTTGCCGCAGTGTTGCCTGAAGTTCTTCCGTATTCATTTCTTCGTTATTCCTCTGCCGTGGCGCTGTTAGGGTTACTTCTCTGTCTTGAGGCTGCTGTTCTGGCGATAGATCTAGTGACGGATCCACCGTATCAAAGCCTGCTTCATCTACTTCTTCGGAGGCATTCTCGATCTCCAACAACGGCAGAGGGGGGATGTCTTGGAGCTTGACACCTTTTTGCTGCAAGAGCTGTCCTTGACGGTCAACTAGTATGTATCGAAAGTAGTGTCCTGTGGCAGATGATTCCAAAATATGTCCGAGATAATGCTGCAAGAAGGCATACTCGTGTTGTTCCGGTGGACAGAATAGGAAGGTTGCGATCGCCCCCCATAGACTTCTCAGGTTATGAATGGTCACATGCTCTTTACCATCGAGAGGAGGCATGACGCCAGGTTTCATCAATAGCTTGTCGCATTCACGGTTGACCTGAACGTCAAACTTGTTAATCGCTTTCTTCAACTCTTGACCCTGCATGGCTGCCAAAGGCTTCAGTTCCGGCATTTCTCGGAGGCGTTCGAGGTGCATGAGAATAATCTCAGCAGGAATGAGGGTGATGATGTCATAGCCGTCGCGCTCACTCTTTTGCTGACCTTCAAAGCGCAGTAAGTAGGGATGGGACGTTAATGAAAACGAACCGCGAGCGACCACTTCTCCAAAGCGGCGACCCGTGAACCCGACAATGGCGATAGTGCGATGCCGAGCCGCAAATTTCCCGGTCGCCAGCAGCAGCTCATTGAGAGTATCGAGATACTGCCAAGGATTCACCTTCTGTAAATTCAGGAGGCGCTTGCGATTGGTTTTTGCCTGTCGGTGGTCAAGGTGTTCGTACTGTTCCTGCGAATACTTGAAGAAGGTTAAGGCCCAGTGTTCGTCACGCTCTTGAGGAAGACCGGTCAGACGTTGGTGATGGAGGTATCGATGCTTTGAGGAAGGGAGTTTTTGGGTTGCGATCGCTTCAGCAATTGCTTTTCGGTAGCGAGGAATATAAGAACTAGCAAGCGTTGGTCGTGGATAGCCTTCTTCTAATAGTTCAATTTCGTTTTGGCAGGCAGCTTGAATTCTCTCGGGTTCATGTATAGTTTCGAGTGTATTGATGAATCCATGTATAAGTTCTTCGAGTTCACGCTTGTAGAGTCGAACGTGTTTGCCGAGCGAGATCCTTTGTCTGTAACGTTCAATGATAGTTTCTCTGGCGGCGATAGCGTCCATGGATATCACGTCTTGAGCCTTTAGGCTGTATATAATTCCATTTACTATACGTATCTCATTGAATGTTGTCTAGCTTTACTCTACCTCCCTTAAAAGCCTGTATCGTCCCCCGGATCCGGATCCGATAGATACGCGCTCGGTCCTCGAGGATTTTTTAGGTAGCCTTCCCTCTGAGCGTCCAGATTTATATCGTCGAGCCTCTCCATTGACGTATGTTGCAGAAGGTCTTCCTCCAACATTGCTGCTTTATGGGAGTCGGGATCAGCTAGTGGAATCTCGTTATGGCCGTCATCTTCACCGTCGTCTTAAGGGCCTTGGCAACGTATCGGTGTATATAGAGATACCATGGGCGGGCCATTCGTTTGACAGTGTGTTCAACGGAGCGAGCAACCAGCTAGCGCTATACACAGTAGAGCGTTTTATTGCGTGGTCCCTGTATAGATAGAGTATGGCGTATATTTATTGTGTATATATTGATTATACAATGTTCACCATATTGTTTTTATTTTCAAAGTGGAACCTTTGAGTGAGTTGGAACTGGAAGGGCCCCGCCACCGAACCCCATGCTCTCTGGTCCGTTTCCGGATCTCTCCCGCAGTCGAAGCTACGCATCCTTTTTTCATCAATTTCGAACGTACTATCGAGGTACGTCGTCATGCCCTTGCGTACGACCCGGCATGCCTTTCCCGGCTCCACCCTTCCTTTGAATCGGTCATCTTGCCACTGGACAACCATGTTGCAGCCCTCCATGACCTCTAGATCCTCAGGAGCGAGGGAGTCGAGTCGTTCCGGCTGCCGCGCCGCCCCTATAAACTTTTCTGCATCATTCAACCGATAGTTTCGGATGATAATGCAGTCATCTTGTGGCATCAGACTCAACACCCGCGTCCGATAGGGATGCTGGAGCTGATAATCATAGGCCTGCTCCAGATAGAAGCTAACGCCCGCATCAAGATCATCTAGCGCAAGGGGGTGCATACAAACCCGAATGTGGGCAAAGAACGGCGGATTTTCAAAAGCCTGCTCTTGATTACTAAAATCTCCCGCCATCCATCTTGCCAGCGTCGCTATATCCGTATTGTGAGTCATCGCCGCTTGCCTAGAGGAAAGAGTATTAGCCGTAGCGCCATCTTGAGACCCAACCTTACTCCGCCGTCGCCAGCGCCGTATTTTTGCGAGGCCGTCGCTGGGTCAACGTATTGAAGAGCATCTTACCAATGGCCGCGATCAGACTTCCTTCTAACTCATTAAACATGGCCATATTCATGCCAAAAGCCGCATTTGCCTCCTCCACAATGCGCTCTGCATCGGCTTGGTCAATGGGCAAATTATCTAACGCCTGCCGGTAAACCGACTTAAACTCTTTCTCATCCGAAATTTCATCGAATTCATAGAAAGCCGTGCCGGCGCCATCGGCCAACCGCATCGCTCGCTGCGCGATATTTTTAAGAATTTGTCCCCCCGATAAATCACCGAGGTAGCGCGTATAGGAATGGGCCACCAGCAGCTCTGGTGCCTGTTCCGACACCCTTTCTATTTGCTGAACATAGGCTTGAGCCGCAGGAGACGGCGCGATTTCCCCCTTCCAATTGGGACCATAGTAATAATTGAGATCACATTCGAGACTTTGTTTTCGATTCAGCTCAGGAAAGTAAATCATCGAAATAACATCGTGATTTCGATGACGCTTGAGTTCGACCTCCAGCGCTGAATAAACAAAATATAAATCTTCCACCAGCCGTCGATAGGACTTCTTCTCTACCGTGCCCTTTAAAAAGCACTTTACAAAGCCCACGTTTTCCGCCATCGTGTGCGCCTTTTTAGTGCCTTCACGTAATTGAGTTGCTAAGTCAGTGCTCATACTAAACTCTTGTTAAACGACTAATTTTTGCAAAGCTGGTGCAGTGGGTTTACGCAAATCAAAGCATTAACAGCGCATGATTTAAACCACCTATCTGACTCTCTAGAATAATCTAGTTCGTTTCATTTTTTCATTAACTTATTTTACGTAGCTCCACCGCCGTTTTGGCCTCTCAATGAGAGTGGTAAAGGCGATATCCTCTACATAAATCCTAATAAATGAAAGGGGCCTAACCCCATCCAAACCTCCACCAAAACTGCCACCAAGCCCAGCATTGCCAGCCGTCCATTCCAGACCTCCGCCGACGTCGTAATGCCCCAGGTCCAGCGTTCCTGCGGATAGAGCTTGACGCTTTTCTGCGGCCGCACAGTTTCCGAGAAAAAAGTAGGTGGCTCCTCCAGGGATTGCGTCACAATTTCCTCCAGCGCCTGAATGAACACAGGATCTGTATCCGGGGCCGGCACCCTGGCAAAGGTTTTAATCCCGGCCTCCAGCGCCACCTCGCGATATTCAATATCAATTTCTTCAAGGGTTTCAATGTGTTCAGAGACAAAACTAATGGGGACCACCACCAGCTCTTTGGTTCCTTGGTCGGCTAGTTCTTGAATCGCTTCATTGGTGTAGGGCTGCAGCCATTCGACGGGTCCCACGCGGCTTTGGTAGGCCAGCGTATAGGGATTAGACCTTTTCAACGCCTGCATGATCAGCTGCGCGCAGCCCTCAATTTCACGCTGGTAAGGGTCCCCCGCCTCCTCCACATAGCTAACCGGGACACCATGGGCGCTGAAGAAAACATGTACATTCTGTGGATCATCCACCTGGGCCATTGTCTTCTCAATCAACGCCGCCATGGCCCGGATATAGGTGGGGTTGTGGTACCAAGAGGGCACCACCGTATATTGAATGTCCTGCAGCTGCGGATCTTCTTGCCAGAGTCGTTCTAGCTCTCGAAAGCTGGAGCCGCTGGTGCTGATCGAGAACTGCGGATACAAAGGCAGAATCACTAATCGTTCGATGTTGTCACGCTTGATCTGTGAGATCGCTTCCTGGGTAAAGGGATGCCAGTATCGCATTCCCACATAGACCTTGATCGATTGTTCCTGCGTTTGCAGACGACGCTGCAGCGCTAGAGCCTGCGCTTCCGTAATCTGCCGCAGGGGTGAACCACCCCCAATCTTTTGATAGTTTTTCCGTGACTTTTGAAACCGCAGCGTTGAAATGAGCCAAGCCAGTGGAGCCTGCAGCCAAGGTGCAGGCAGCCGCAAAATTTCTGGGTCTGAAAACAAATTGTATAAAAAAGGCCGAACATCTTGAGGTCGTTCTGGCCCTCCCAAATTGAGCAGTAGAACGCCTACCCGCCCCATAGCAAGTCCTCTATTTTTATTTATCTGTACATGTCACTTCCAAAAGAATGCAAGCAGAACAGTCTGCTGAGCTGAATCGGTCGATTGGAAAGCGTCATTACCCGTAGGTGTATAGGCTTAACGGTACCAAGAAGACGGTCAGATTAAGTCCTTCTTTATGCTAGACGCAACAAAACTTCTTGAGAGGCCGGTTGCTTGCCCCCGCTTGCTCTCCAGCCCTGCAGCTCCCTCTTGAGGTCACACCCAGCGCTCTGAACGCTGGGTGTGACCTCAACTTCTAGAATGCATGCCGCAGAGATCAAATGCGCCGTTAATTCCCCATTTTGCACAAAAAATGCACAATTGGACTGCTTTAATGTGGGCAGTGCTGCAAGCCTTCTGAGACGTCTGCCTAGTCAGGGTGCCGCTCAGACACAAGACTTACAAAGTGACGGAGAGAAGCTGTCTTTGACGGTGCCGTTCCCATGAGCCGTTTGACGGTGCTCATTGGGGGCTAGCTTGGTGGCGCTGAACACCAATGCCTGTCGCCTTGTCATCTGTGATCGGCGTTTCAGCCTACTTTCTTTGATTAAAGGAGCGTTATTCGTGGCCATTACCACTACTGCGTCTCGTCTGGGGGCACGGGCCTTCAACGAAACAAAACCCGTTGAGCTGCGGCCCAACGCGACCCAAAAAGAGGCCGAAGTCGTCATTCGTGCTATCTATCGTCAGATTTTAGGCAACGACTATTTGATGCAGTCAGATCGTCAAGGCGATCTGGAATCGCTCCTGATTGGCGGTCAAATTAGCGTCCGAGACTTTGTTCGAGGGCTGGCTAAATCTGAGATTTACAAGACCAAATTTCTTTACCCTCATTTCCACACGCGGGTGATTGAACTGAACTGCAAGCATTTGTTGGGTCGGGCCCCCTACGACGAATCTGAAGTGATTGAGCACCTTGATCGCTATCAGAATGAGGGGTTTGACGCTGATATCGATTCCTATCTTGATTCGGCGGAGTATGACCGGAAGTTTGGCGACGCCATTGTTCCCTACTACTGCGACTTAGTGACCACCGGTGCCGGTCAGCAAACCGTTGGGTTTACCCGCTTTTTTCAGCTGTATCGCGGCTATGCCAATAGCGATCGCGCCCAGCTTTCAGGGACCAAGTCTTGTCTGGCCACTGGCCTAGCCACCAATAGTGCTGCTAGCATCATGCCGCCTTCAAGCGGTGACACGGCTGGCTGGTCTTATCAGCCCGCTGAGAAGGGCACAACCCCGGCTCGCACCTTTCAGCCTGCTGCTTCCAACTCCCGCATGTATCGCATTGAAGTGACTGGCTTCAGTCTGCAGCGCTATCCCAAAGTGCGGCGCAGCAACCAAGAATTCGTGGTGCCCTACGAGCAGCTTTACAGCACCCTGCAGCAAATTAAGAAAAGAGGCGGCAAAGTCGCCAGCGTTACCCTTGCCTGCAGCACAGGAGAATAGAGCCATGCTAGGAAAATTCCAGAGTGCCCCATCTTCTGCCAACAGTCGCGTCTTTATTTACGAAGTCGAAGGACTGCGGCAAAACGACCAAACTGAAGGCAACAGCCATGAGATTCGGGATAGCGCCGTCTTGCTGAAGGTTCCCTATCGCCGCATGAATGAAGAGATGCAGCGCATTAGTCGTCTGGGCGGCAAAATCGTCAGCATCCGCCCGCTGGACGGCAGCACCCCCGTGGGTAAGACGCGCAAAAAAGCACTGCGGTCCTTTGCGCCGAATCAGGAGTCCCTCTATCGGGTGCGGTTTGCGCAGTCAGGTCGTCCCGGCACGCCGCAGGTGCGGCGCAGCATGAACGAATGCGTTGTTTCTCGGGGACAGCTCTCGTCTACCCTGCAGCGACTCAATCAGCGCGGAAATCGGGTTGTGGACGTGTCTCCGGCCTAATGTCTGACGTGTCTTCCGTGAGTGCGGCCGTTGCGCAGCTCTATAATACCTATCCCTTTCCACCAGAACCTCTGTTAGATCATCCCCCACCCGGCCATAACTGGCGGTGGAATTGGCTGACGGCCTATCACTTTTGCACAGGGCAAAAGCCTGCCCGGCAAAATGTTCGGATTCTGGATGCAGGGTGCGGTACGGGGGTGGGGACAGAGTATCTTGTGCACCTGAACCCCACCGCTGAGGTGGTGGGGATTGACTTAAGTGTTGAGGCACTGGCGGTGGCCCAAGCGCGCTGCCAGAAGTCAGGAGCTGAGCGTGCTCAATTCCATCCCCTTAGCTTGTTTGATGTGGCACAATTGCCGGGGCAGTTTGATTTGATCAACTGCGTCGGCGTGCTGCACCATACTGCAGATCCGATCCGGGGTCTGCAGGCTCTGGCGCAGAAGCTGGCGCCTGGGGGCCTGATGCATATTTTCGTCTACGGCGAACTGGGCCGTTGGGAAATTAAGCTGATGCAAGAGGCGATCGCACTTTTGCAGGGCGATCAGCGGGGCGACTATCAAGATGGCGTTCAAGTGGGGCGGCAGCTCTTTGAGACCTTGCCGGCCGAGAACCGCCTGCGTCAGCGTGAGCAAGAGCGCTGGTCATTGGAAAACCATCGGGACGGCTACTTTGCCGATATGTACGTTCATCCCCAAGAGATTGACTACAGCATCCCGACGCTCTTCGAGTTGATTGATGCCTCTGGGCTTGAGTTTATTGGTTTTTCTAATCCTCGCGTTTGGGATTTAAACCGGCTGATCAGCAGAGCGCCTGACCTTTTAGAACGGGCGCAGACCCTCAGCGATCGCCAAACCTATCGCCTGATCGAGCTTTTAGATCCCTCCGCCATCTCACACTACGAATTTTTCCTGGCTCGATCCCCCCTGCCTCAGCAGACCTGGACTATTGATGAACAGCTCCTGCGGGCCATCCCTGAACCGAGCCCCTGTTTAGAGCACTGGCGCGACAGTCCCCAGTTCTTCGGGCCTAATTACGACCTCATCAAGCTAGAGCCATCAGAATGGGACTTCTTGCTGATCTGTGACGGCAATCAAAACTCGCTGAAAAGCGTGGGTGAGCTGCTCCAGGAAATCGACAGTAGCCTAGAGGTTGTGCGATCGCTGCACCGACAGCAGTTGATTCTCTTAACGCCTTCCCCTGCCGAAGCCTAAATCAGCAGCGCTCGGGTACGCTAAACCATCGCTGGGCTCATCCAACGTTGTACCGCCTATTGTGTATAAAAAAGCATTCTTGCGCCCAGTATAATCACCGATAAACAACCGACTAGATAGACCGTAGCCATCCGCAGAAATCCCTGTTGAATCAGGCTTTGAGACTGCTGAGCCGATTGCTTTGCCTGGTGGGCTAGTTGCCACTCCCGTCGCTCAGATCTGTGGCTATGGGTTGCGATCGCTTGCAAATCCTGGGCCTTTGCCAGACAGTCTTGAGTCTTGGTCAGATTGCCTTGTCTTGCATACAGTTCTGCATAGAGGTGGTAGTGGTGGGCGATCTCGTTGAGCAAATCAGAGCAATAGTGCAGTCTCTCTGCTTTCTGCCAGTGATTGGCACCTGACCCAAGCCTCGCGTCTGAGGCTTGGGAGAGCGCCCATAAATAGGCATCAGATTTGACGTCGCTCTTGGGGAATGGCTTCATGGCAACAATCCATTAACTGGCTAAGTACCAAACAGCAGATGAAGAAATCTAGAAGACGGTCTTCAAGCCGTGGCGCTAGGGAGGATCGCCCCATCCTTATCGGTCTGGGCGATATTTTTCAACCAGATCCCAACGCAACACTTCTTGTACAGTATTTTCACTGCTCTATAGAAGTTATATTCCTCGCGCTCTGTTGTAATTGAGGGGCTAGACGCTGTCTCCAGCGCTACGCCAAATTTTACTCAAGCTGATGTGCAATATTTGTGCGGTGGTTGAGTACTGATTCTGTTGAGGAGGCAGGCGCTGTGTTGATGGCTATCATCTTACCTCTCGATATTGAGGCCCTTCTCAGTCTTAATCGTTCTGTGGGCTTGAACTTGTGTTCGCCCCACTGCATACTTAAAGTCAGTCGATGGCCCCAATCAGCCTGAGACATCAAGCGCCGTTATTGCGGCCCCAAATCTAACTTCCTGTGGGATATCAGCCCACATCCTCCTCCGCCCTAACATTCTGGCTATGGCGAATCGACTATTCAACGGATCGCCCTTTATCTGGGTGAACTGTGATATCGGGTGCGAGAAAGTACAGCTTTTAGCAGAGTATAAAAAATGGATGTAATGGCGTTTTTTGAACTGAGTACTGGCACATGGCAATCTCATCGGACCACACATCATCTGGCCTTCAAAAAGGCTGAATCGGGTCAATTTGAGATTCAGGTCGAGGCCCTGCCCGCAAGCGATCCGCGCATTGTCGAGCTTTGTCAACTGCATGGTGTCGACTCCAGTTTGGCCGTGGGTGGCGCGTACGTAGGCTGGAAAGGTTCAATGGCGTGGGATAAAGAAAATGAAAGCCATGACTCCTCCAGTGTCTTTGCGCTGATTCCAGATGCTGACCATCCCCGACGGGGGAAACTCCTCAGAGAACAGGGCTATGCCGAAACGGTTCCCGTGGCTGGGCAATACTACATGGATGAACAGGATGCTCTTGTCCTCACGACCGAATACGAAGTGATGAGTTCAGTGGAGCGCTTTTGGTTTGCCAGTCCGAATCTCCGTATGCGAACCAGTACCGTAAAAAGGTTCGAATCTTTCACCACCGCAACCTTCTGTACTGAATTACGGCGTGGGCTCGCTTCAGTTCCACCTGCCGCTCAAGCTGTCCAATCAAGCTTATCCTCCGATGCAGTAGCAGATTCGCCCTCGCAAGATTATTCACGTCTCGGTTCGTAAATCTGCTTATGCCAGATTGTTTAGATCTGCAGGGATAGGGATTCTCTATGAACTGTGCATTGTTTCTTTAAATAAATTTGTGAATTAATGTATGTGCACTAGCGTATGATAGCGACTAAAGATCTCGCTATACGCTAGTGCTGCTTCAGGTCTCGATAGCAAGGACTGAGTGACAGCTAATGGAAAACATAAGCATTTTTCGTTAGTGAGTCCAAGCTCGATCGTCGGTTCATTACTATCATTCATTCATTATTTGCAGCTGCCGAATGCTGACGCTTTGTATTAACGTCGAGGTTTTTCCTATAAATTATTAATTTTTGAGGTGTTTTAAACATGCCGTTGCCATTGCTGGAATATTCTCCTACCTCTCAGAATACGCGTGTCTCCTCTCGGTTTGATGTTCCTGGCGATGAACAGCCACGGGTTTTTTCAACAGACGATCTATTTGAACCGAGCGACATTGAGACCTTGATTGAGGCTGCCTATTTGCAGCTTTTTCACGAGCAGCAGATGCTGGACTTTAATCGCCAGACGACTCTAGAATCTCAGCTGAAGACCGGCCAGATCACCGTCAAAGATTTTATTAGAGGTCTGGCTACCTCTGATTCTTTTCGCCGTCTCAACTTTGATGTCAACAACAATTACCGATTTTCTGAACTCTGTGTTCAGCGGATTTTAGGCCGACAGGTGTACAGCGATCGGGAAACAATCGCTTGGTCTATTGTGCTAGCGAACAAAGGTCTGAACGGCTTCATTAACGCACTACTCGAGAGTGACGAATATCTCGATAACTTTGGTGAATATACCGTTCCGTATCAAAGACGTCGGGTCTTACAGCAGCGAGCCGAAGGCGAGGTGACCTTTGCCCATATGCCCCGCTACGGTACTGATTACCGGAATCAGCAGGCGAGTGCTGAACGCTCTAATCGCTCTCAACGTAGCGCAGCGAAATCGAAGAAAAAAACAACAACTCGAATTCTAAACTTTATGACCAGGGCGACCAGGGTTGGAGCGAGTCGCTGAGACTTCGTCGTTGGTGCATATGACTTCAGTGGGAATGTCTCCATAATTTGATCAGTTATTGTTGACGGCTGGTCAAATTATGGAATTCACCTGGGTGAAAGGGGACACGCGCTCACCGATACGTCTAATCCGACACCACTTTTCTCCGGTGCTAGAGCTTTAGGCGATCAGACCACTCTATGGATTAGAGATGCGGGTTTAGCGAGGTGCAGCAGCATGAAAGATATGGATAGAGAAACCTGCGCCGGTTGAGGTGATGTTGTGATGCTGTAGGGTCGCAATTCCCTTGAGAATTTTTGATGAACTCTCATTTCGCCTTCAAATAACTTCGTAAATTAATGTGTGGGCACTAGCGTATGATGAGCACTAGAGATCTCACCCTTTGCCAGTGCTATTTAAAGCCACGATGGCAGTGACCGAGTTATTGCCTGTGGCAAATCAGCCATAAGCTTTCTCCATCAGCGCATTGAAGCTTCATTGTAGGCTCATGGCTATTCTATTCAATAGTGACGACTGCCGAAGGCTGGTGCGTTTTATTAACGTCGGGGTCTTTCATATCAATCATTCATTTTTGTAAATCATTCATTTTTGAGGTGTTTTGAATATGCCGTTGCCGTTGCTGGAATATGCTCCTACGTCTCAGAATACGCGTGTCTCTTCTCGTTTCGATGTTCCTGGTGATGAGCAGCCCAGGGTTTTTACCATTGAGAATGTTCTGTCACCCGGTGACATGGAGACTTTGATTGAGGCTGCCTATCTACAGATTTTCCATGAGCAGCAAATGCTGGACTTCAATCGCCAGACCGCTCTAGAATCTCAGCTGAAGACCGGCCAGATCACCGTCAAAGACTTTATTCGGGGCCTCACCACCTCTGATTCTTTTCGTCGTCTCAACTTTGATGTCAACAACAATTACCGCTTCGCTGAGCTTTGTGTGCAGCGCCTTCTCGGCCGACAGGTTTATAGCGATCGTGAAACCATTGCTTGGTCTATCGTCTTGGCTACTAAAGGCCTCAATGGTTTTGTGAATGCCCTGCTAGAGAGTGATGAATACCTCGATAACTTTGGCGAGTATACGGTGCCCTACCAAAGACGCCGGATTCTACAGCAGCGAACCGAAGGCGAGGTGACGTTTGCCCACGAAGCTCGCTATGGCGACGACTACAGAAACCAGCTATCCGGTTCTGGGCGATCTAATCGTTCTTCTCGACGATCGAGTGCCAAAACTCGGGTTCAGCGTCCTTCCGGTGGTACCTTTGCTCGTCCTGCAGCAGCCCGTCGTCCTGCAGCAGCTCCTCGTCCTGCAGCCCGTCCTGCAGCCCGTCCTGCAGCAGCTCGCGTTAGCCGCTCCTCCTCCTCTTCAACGTCCGATGGTGGTCAAATCAAGTTCACTGAGCTGTTAGCACCTGTGCTGATTATTTCGGTACTGATTACTCTTGTCGGAGCTGTTGCTTTATTTAGCTCTTAGCTCAATGCCAGCGGCTTACTCGCTGGCCATGCTTTAAATCAAGACATTTCTGAAGGCTTCCACTGAGACAAGTGGAAGCCTTTTTTGAGTGCGTTTTGCAAAGGCTAAACTGGATAACCGTTTTCTGTCGATGCGTCTCTGCTCATGCAGCGATTGCCGGATATCCTGACTCCAGACCTAAGGAGGGGAAGAATATCCCTAAGGGCTGTCCTACCTATACTGACTGTTCTATAGACGGTCAGCAGAACAGGTTCGTATACTCAATGACTCTCATTGGCCTATACAAGGAAATGTATCTGTTAAGATTACCAGATATATTTCTTTACATTTTTGGTTGGCCTTATCCAAGAGCGTCCATGTCTGCGATCCAATCCCATCCGAAGTCGCGCCGTCTAGAAGCAGGGACCGACGTCTCTACAGTCCAGGTTGACTGGATCCGTATTCAAAGCATTCGTCGGGATGGTGGTACTCAGTCTCGTGCCTGTTTGGACCCAGAAACCCTAGAGACCTATCGCCGTAGTCTAAACGAGGGGGAGCAGTTCCCGCCTGTTACTTTGTTCTACGATGGCGAGAGCTATTGGCTCGCCGACGGTTTTCATCGCGTTAAAGCCCATGAAGTGGCTGAGCGGAAGGAAATTGCGGCTGAAGTGAAAGCCGGTACACGGCGAGATGCCATTTTGTATAGTGCAGGGGCCAACGCGACCCACGGTCTGCGGCGGTCTAATGCCGATAAGCGGCGGGTGGTCGAAACTCTGCTTGATGACCCAGAGTGGCGACAGTGGAGCGATCGCGAAATTGCCGCGCGTTGTCACGTGAGCCATCCGTTCGTAGGTCAGCTGCGCCAAGAACGGCAGGGCCGAAAGGGTGAGCCCGCTGCGCCTGATGTTTCTGAACCCTCACCTCGTCTCGCTCAAAGGGGCGGAAAAACCTATACCGTCGATGTCAGCAATATTGGCGGCAGCCTCTCTTCTAGAACCAGGAACAGACATCAAAAGCCATCCCCTGCAGCGCCGTTGGTGAGCGTTGAACCGCCCACGGTCAAAAAAGGTGAGACCTGGCTGTTGGGCCGTCGCCATCGGCTTTTTTGTGGGAATCAATCCTCTCGTAAACTTCAAGCCTTGCTGCCTGCCGAGATTACCCTGTTGCTGTTGTTTCCCTCGACCTCTGAGGAATGGTTACCCAGTCTGCCGCTGGAGGCCCAAAGCGTGTTGGCCTTCTACAGTCAGCATCTTGGAGAGATTCACTTAGAAACGCTGCGGAACATTATCTACAATAGCCTCTCCGGCACTACGGATGCAGAGGATACGGTGGTGATGCTGAACTTGCCCGACCCTTCGAGCTTTCTGTTGATTGAAGAAATGGACTGCAGCAGCTTCTGTGCCGAGCCTGACCCAAGCCGCTGTCGAGAAGCCCTTGCAGCCTGGGCCGTGACCGGGCAACCCATTCATAAGCTCTAAGCATAGCTCCTGTGACTCTATGCGACCCCGTCTCCACAGCGGTGGGCCGCAGGGTGTGACAAGCCGTCGATGTTGCTTGGATCGCCTTATTGTGAATAATTCCTAATTTATAGTCGAATTGCTTAAGCAAAAATACTTATTTACCTTATGATTGAGGCCTAGGCTTTAAAAGTCAATATTATCCGCTTTAAAATCAGAGTCAGGAACCTTTGATATTGGGGCTCTAGACATTTTTTCGTATCAACCCTCACGTCTTCGGCACTCATTGTTGGAGCGATGGCCTGCGGAGCTTGAACGCCGATTTTAAGAAAAGATGCGGGACGTTGAACGATTCTGTTTTGCCGTAGTTTGGTGGCCTGAATGCGGGGCTAGGATTGCTGCCGGGGCGGGTGCCATTAGATTCGTATTGAACTTTTGGAGTCCATTACACTCGTTGGAGGTGCGTTGAATATGCCATTACCTTTACTGGAGTTTACTCCGACCTCTCGAAATACTCGTGTCCCAGGATTTGAGCTTCCTGGTGATGAGCAACCCCGACTCTATTCGACAGAGCGTTCACTGTCGGTGAGTGAGAAAGGCGACCTGATTGAGGCTGCCTATCTACAGATCTTCCACGAGCAGCAGATGCTGTCTTTCTGTCGTCAAACCTTTCTAGAGTCGCAGCTCATGATTGGGCAAATAACGGTGCGAGAATTTATTCGTGGTTTGGCTACATCTGATGCTTTTCGCCGACTCAACTATGAGGTCAACAATAACTATCGATTTACTGAACTGTGTGTGCAGCGGATTCTGGGTCGGCAGGTCTACAGCGAACGGGAGAAGCTTGCTTGGTCGATTATCTTGGCTACAAGGGGACTGCAGGGCTTCATTGCCGAGCTGATTGACAGTGATGAATACATGCGGCACTTTGGCGAGCATACGGTTCCTTACCAGCGGCGTCGGGTTTTGCCGCAGCGAACGCAGGGCGAATGGACCTTTGCCCATACGGCCCGCTACGGCACTGATTATCGCGATCAGCTGCCTCGCCCGAGTCGTGAGGACCCTCTCCGAGCGTCAGGGCTGAGTGGTTCTGGCCTGCGCCTAAATCTGGGCTCGGATGAAAAACGTCTGCTAATCGTTGCTATCTCTGTTGTAGCGGCAGCGGCGTTGTGGCTGGTACTGCATGCGCCAGCCGGATAGTCGGTCTACGGCCTGACCCTTCATCTATAGATGTAAGTCTATGGACGGGGGCACTTTACCTGTCCATTCCCTCTTTACCTATTAGATGCGTAGGATGGGGAAGCGGGGCACCGAGAGTCTTCTCTGGTTCAGTCCCATCTCAGTCTTGAGTCGAGTCAGCCTTCTGTTGCCTCGGCTTAAAGATTTTCTGCTGGCCAACCTTATAGTAAAGCGAAGAAGTTTGAAGAAGGTTGGCTAATATGGGCAGTAATATATTTTAGATTTATTGCGCTATGATGAGGCGCAAACTGCTTGTAGTTTCTGGGCTCTAGCGATTATTCGCTCGATTTATGGTCTTCATAGAAGCCCTGGTTTTTTATAATTCGTAATAAATAAGGAACCTGCGACATAGTACAAACAAAGTAATGCAACAAAGTTTCATTACTACAAAAAGATAGGTAAAGTCCTTCATCTGCTTTAGGGATGAAGGCAGGGCAAAGGCCCGTTTCACTGCTTTACCTGCTTCAGGCAGGCTCAGAGACTTTAAGTCTTGAGCTTTTTGCCGCGCCATTGTATTGGCTTATAAAGCGTACTCCCATATCCATTCTAGGAGAGTTGAATTTTATGTTGGATGCATTTGCAAAAGTAGTCTCTCAGGCTGACACGCGGGGTGACTTCCTCGATGATTCTCAAATCGACGCCCTACAGGCGATGGTTTCAGATGGCAACAAGCGTTTGGATGTTGTCAATACTTTAACTAGCAATTCTTCGACCATCGTGTCGAATGCAGCCCGCGCGTTGTTTGACAGTCAGCCTGCTCTAATCGCTCCCGGTGGGAATGCCTACACCAACCGACGGATGGCTGCTTGCCTGCGTGATTTAGAGATCATTCTGCGCTATATCACCTATGCTGCCTTTGCTGGCGATGCCAGTATCTTAGAGGACCGCTGCTTGAATGGCCTCAAGGAAACCTATCAAGCTCTAGGCGTTCCTAGTTCTTCGATGTCAGCTGCGGTTAAGAACATGAAGGATGAGGGCGTTGCGCTCATCAGCGACCCAAGTGCCTTTACTCAAGGGGACTGCTCCAACCTGATCGCTGAAGTTGGCAGTTACTTTGATCTAGCCGCTCGCGCTGTGTAGTCTGCTTCAGACTGCTTGTCTTTTTGGCTCGTGATGAGGGCATGACCTCAATCGCGAGTCACCCTACTCGTGAACTCAATTCTTTTCGGGAGATAATTAATGAAAACCCCTTTGACTGAAGCACTGGCTTCTGCGGATTCTCAAGGCCAATTTCTCACCAATAGCGAAATGCAGGTTGCGTTTGGCCGCTACAAGCAAGCAACTGCAGGTTTACAGGCTGCAAAAGCCCTAACAGGCAAAGCTGATAGCCTCATCAGTGGTGCTGCTTCTGCGGTGTATTCAAAGTTCCCTTACACCACTCAGCTAGATGGCGATAACTATTCTTCAACCCCTAGAGGGAAAGATAAGTGTGCCCGTGATATTGGTTACTACCTACGGATGGTGACTTACTGCTGCGTGGCTGGTGGTACTGGCCCTATGGATGAGTACTTGCTCAGCGGCGTCGCTGAAATTAACCGCACTTTTGAGCTATCACCGAGCTGGTATGTTGAAGCGCTTAAGTACATCAAGTCAAATCATGGCTTGAATGGAGATGCTGCTTTGGAAGCGAACTCCTATATTGACCACGCTGTTAATGCGCTCAGCTAAGATCGCTTAACCTCGATGGCCTGGCAATCGCAAACTGTCGCGGCTTTTTGCACCTGCTGGGCCTGTCATCACGGCTAAACATATACTCGGGCCACCTTGTATTGGTCATTGCTTTTCCGGAGAAGATGCGATCGCTAACGCGAGCATTTCTCCGGTTTTTTTTTGAGGGATAGCTGTGGATACATGCGAGCAGGAAAATCAGCAGCTTACGGTTGAGCAGGCTGTTGATCATTTACAGGGAGAGGACCTAGGGCTACGCGTCTATGCGGCTTGGTGGCTAGGACGGTTTCGGGTGGATACACCGGATGCCGTGGATGGCTTAATTGCAGCCTTAGCGGATGAGGACGATCGCACAGAGGCTGGTGGATATCCCCTCCGGCGCAATGCGGCTAGGGCGCTAGGGAAGCTGGGGCATCAAAGGGCAGTCTCAGCTTTGCTGGTGGCTCTAGAGTGTTCTGACTTTTATGTGCGCGAAGCGGCGGCGCAGGCACTCGAAAGTTTAGGCCATCCAGACTGTATTGCGCGGCTCGTGGCATTGCTCAATGATCAGGTCCCTGGGACGCTACCGGCACCGGAACCTCCGCATCTAGTCCAACCCTTTGAGGCGATTATTGAAGCGTTGGGGACGCTGGGGGCGCAAGAGGCGCGGTCTTTAATTGAACCCTTTTTAGATCACAGTGTTCCGCGCATTCAATATGCGGCCTTGCGTGCGATGTTTCAACTGACCTCAGATCCTCAGGCTGCTCGCCAATATGGGGAGGGGCTGGTGCAGGCGCTGTCCCATGACAATCTGTCGCTCCGACGGGTGGTGCTCTCTGATTTGGGAGCCATTGGATATTTGCCGGCGGCGGTTGCGATCGCACGCACCCCGGCTGAAAATAGTTTGAAGCTGATCGCCCTCAAAGGCGTATTAGAAAAGCAGGTTTCTGGGCCTGACCTCTCTGCCGAGGCCGTGGAGGTGATGACCTTGATGGATGGTTTACTGTAGGGGGCTACCCTGAACCGCAGCAGCACAAAAAATAACGGCACGCAAAAGACTTTGGATGTTAACGACTGATTTTCCCTATGGCTGACGATCTTGCTTCTTTAATTGAGGCCGTTGATGCTGCTGATTCCTCTGCATCACTGTTTCGAGCTGTGCAAAATTTGGCAGGGGCGGGTCTAGAGGGTGCGATTCCGACCCTAATTGCGGCCCTGAGCTACAACAATCCTGGCGCTGCGATCGCATCCGTTAGCGGACTTGTACAGTTGGGGACCGCGTCGGTCCCAGCGATTATGGCGCAGCTTGACGGTCACAACTATACGGCTAGAGCCTGGGCCATTCGGGCACTGGCCGAGATTGGCGACCCGAGGGGGATGGCAATTTTATTAGAGGCTGCCACCTCTGACTTTGCAGTCAGCGTCAGACGGGCGGCAACGAAGGGTCTCGGTTCTATCCAGTGGGACGGTTTTCCGGCTTCGCTTTTGCAGCCGGCTCAGACTATTGCGCTGTCGGCGCTATTGCAAATTGCCCAACAGGATGATGAATGGGTCGTTCGCTATGCCGCAGTGGTGGGTCTGCAGCAGTTTGCCAGCCACCAATGGCCGAGGACTGAGGAAAGATGCTCGCAAATTCAGACCCAGCTAGCGCAGATGCTGCCATCTGAACACAGTCTCGCCGTGCGTGCCCGCGTTCAGATGGCGCAGCAGCACCTGCAATCTATGGACGATCAGACGACAACAGCAAGGGCTGAACAGCCTTCACCCCTGACCGAAAAGGACTGGACTGTGATTCGAGATCAGCTGCGGGCGTTTGAGCAAAGTACTGTGGGCGTTACTCTCAGCGCGATAGTCTGACAATATAAACGCAGCGGCCTGGTCGCTACGGCGCTGCTCGGCGCTGTAGCCGATTGAGAATGCGCTCGGCTAGCTCGAATCCCATGATTGGTTTATGTAGATAGTCGTCTGCACCTGCTTTAAAAGCTTGGCGTTGAGTGGCGGCATCGGCGGGAGCACTGAGGAAGAGTATGGGCAACTGGCACCAAACCGGATCGCTGCGCAGCAGCCCGCAAATTTCTAGCCCGCTCACCTCAGATAGATGTAGGTCTAGGACAAGGGCATCGGGCATCACCGCTTTAATCACGGTCCAAAACTGCTGTGGATCGGCGAGGGTCGTGACCTTAAAACCCCACGGCTTCAGCAGCGTGGTCACGGCGTATAGCCAATCTTGATCGTCATCTAGAACCATGACTTTGCTGGATCGATTGAGCCGGTCTAAAAACTGGACAACCGCCTCAATGACCTGCTCTGGCTGCCCCAGCTCTAGGAATAGCCGCCCGCCCCAACGGAGAACCTCGATGCGATCGCGTAACTCTCCCTGCTCAGCCATCACCAACACAGGTACGTCTGGATAATAGTGGCTAAAAAAACGCCATGTTTTTGACAGTTCGCTTGACTGATCCATGGGTTTGCGGGCCGTGTCTCCCCGCCGCGATTCTGAAGGGAACTGAAACAAAATTGCATCGGGATATTGCGTGATAAATTCACCGTTAGAGGCCTGTAAATCTAAGCCTGATTGCTGTGGTAGACCTGACAGGCTTTGAAGATGCAGACCATGCTTTTCTGCTGCCTGCACCAGGGAGTGACTAATGTCGACATCTGAACTCATGAGGATTAAGTTTCGGGTGCGGTGCGTCGTCGGCTGATTCTGCCTTGCGGGCCTCAGGAGAGAATGGGGCTCAGAGAAGGGTAAAGCCTGAGCCGGTATGGTTGAGGACGGGGATGCCTCTTCTCGCTTGGAGGCCTTCAGGTAATACCCCCGCCCGTGGACTGTGGCAATAAAATCTTTCGGGGCACCGGATTCCACTAGCTTTTGCCGCACGCGCCGAATATGGGAGCGCACGGTGGCTTCCGATGGAAATTGTTCTAAGGACCACAGGCGATCGATAATTTCATCGGTGCTAAAGACGTGTTGGCTGTCGCGCAGCAGCAGCTCTAATAGCTCATACTCCATGGTGCTTAACGTTAAGGGCTGGCCGTTGTAGCTCACTTCATAGGTACTGAGATTGAGCAGCAGATCTCCCCATGCGAGAATCGGTAAGGGATTGGTGCTGCTGCGCCGTAGTAAGGCGCGCACACGTGCCAAGAGTTCTGCTGCTTCAAAGGGCTTGACGACATAGTCGTCTGCGCCCGCATCTAGTCCTTCGACCTTCGCTGTTGTTGTATCCTGATCCGACAGCAGCAAGATCGGCGTGGTAAAGCCTTCTGTACGGAACCGTTTACACAGACTAATGCCATCTAATTTTGGGACTGCGACATCTAATATGATTAGGTCATAGTCAAAGGTTGACCCATAGGTCCAGCCCATTTCACCCTCTTTGGCGACATCTAAGATATAACGGCGGAGCATCAAATACTTGGTCAAGTCTTTAATCAGTAAATTGTCATTTTCTATTAATAAGACTTTCATAGATGCACCGATCAGATGTAGGCTCTTATGCCTTCTGACTATCTAAAAACGTTTATTTAATTCCTATACTTTTCTCTAAGTCAACGCCTTCAGTGTCGAGACAGGAGTCAAGAGAGAAGCAGCAAGATCGGATTGTCTCAGATCTTAATCGAGTCTGATTTTTGTGTAGAAAAATGACGACACTGGTGAGCCTAGTGAGTTCCTACAGCTCTGTTAAGAGATTTATCCTCTGATTATTGAGAATAGCAATAAAGATCTATGTTTTGATACAGATGCCTAAGAAACTTAACTTTTCTGAAGAATATAATTGTTTGAGACTTTGCGATCGCAAGCCTTTATAAGTTATGAAATATATTTAAGGTTGGCGTGAATTTGCTCGACACTATTTTCTGATCATCAACGTCAATACATCGAATCTATTGTCTTTTGTTGATTAAGGGAATAGCGGCACTGCCGCTCTTATTTCACGAGAACTCGATATTCCATTTGCAAGGTGAGCACTATGCTAGCAGGTCGCTATAAAATCATTAAAGAATTTAAGGATGGCGGCTTTAGCCAGACCTTTTTGGCTAAGGATCAGCGTCATCCCCAACAGCGGCGCTGCGTGATCAAGAAACTGCAGCCTCAGGACACCGATGCGTTCACCGTTAAGACGGCTCGCCATCTGTTTACAGAAGAAGTGAATGCCCTTAAGAAGCTGGGACACTATACACAGATCCCTCAACTATATACAACGTTCACGGATGGGTCTGATTTTTACTTGGTTGAAGAATTTGTTGTGGGTCGCAGCCTTGCCCGGGAGCTGCGATGGGGGCGGAACTGGAGCGAAGCTCGGGTGCTAGAGCTGTTGCAGAACATTTTGACTACCTTGGCGTTTGTCCATCGTCAGGGTGTGATTCACCGAGATCTGAAGCCGCAGAACCTGATTCGGCGTCAGTCAGACCAAAGTATTGTTCTAATTGACTTTGGCAGTATTCAGCAGTGTCAAACTAGCTCAGATGCGGTGGTGGGGACCGATGGCTACATCCCCCCCGAACAGCTCCAGGGATATCCCAATCTGTGTAGCGATGTCTATGCTGTGGGCATGGTGGCGCTCCAGGCGCTGACGGGCATTGATCCTACGAAGCGAGCCTTCGATGTTGATGAGCGCACGGGCAAAGTGAATTGGGGTCGGTATCCAAAAATTAGTTCTGATCTGGCCAACGTGATCGACACGATGGTTTGTTATAAGCTGCGAGATCGCTATAGTTCGGCTTCCGAAGCCCTGAGAAGTATCAATACACTTTTCGAGACACCGCGACGTTCTGCCGCTGTGCCGACAAGACGGAGGTTTTTGCGATTTGTAGGGGCCTTCGGGCTTTTAGGGACGGGGCTGGCTCTGCCGACGCTGTTATCGAACTCTGAGACTAGCGATCGCGTTTCCTTTCAGTTGCCGCTGCCAACCGCTTCCTCCGGCCGCTCTCCAAAAGCAGACGAACCAAAACCCTTTCCCTTAGTTCCTGTGCCTACCCCCCTAGAGAAAGCTGAATTAATCGAGCGCTATGGATCTTACAACGAGTGCTGCAAGATCGCAGTAGCGCGGGGCATTCAGTTCCATGGCGCTCCTAGTTGGGAGAAGCTGATCCAAGCGTTTAGCTACTTAGATGCGATTCAAGAGTTTAGCCATGGCTATATGGCGGCTTATCCTAGCTTGGCCCTGTCGGAAGTCAAATTCGAGGTGAATCTCCTGGTCTGAGGCAAAAGCGTAGTGAAGCGTGGGTCAACCTGTCTCCGATTCTGCAGATGAGAGGAGAAGATGCTTCACAAATGTGTGCTGAATCCCTGAGCAGGGAACACTACGAATAATATCTCAATGAGAACGATCACATTTGTAGCAATTTTGTCAAAAAATTGTTACTTTGCATAATATAGTAAGCCAAATTGAGATTGCTAACCTAGTCTTTTTTCTGCCTGACAGGCTGAGCATCTTAAGGTTTGGACCTTTTCGTAGTGGAGCAAATGTTTGTGAGTGAGTCTGTACAGCTATCGTTAGAACAGCAGTTTAAATTGCGCTCCTTTATGACTCAGGTCAAAGGAATGAGTCGAGAGCAGTCTCAGGAGTTCCTAGTGCAGCTCTACGAGCAAATGATTGTGCGCGAGACTCTCTACAAAGAACTGCTCAAAAATGAATGGGAGATTGGCAATCCTATCTTTTGATATCTTCTGCACTGACTGCCGTGCTTAGGTGTATGTATAGAACCCATTTGAAATCTTTTTTCTAATCGACGGAAATGATAGGTGTCGTCAAGTCCAAGTGTCATGACCTATTCCAGTAGTCTGACTGATTCAGAATGGGAAATCCTCGAACCGCTGTTGCCAGAAGTTCTGCCTCCCAAGAAGAAGACCCGTCCGCTTGCATGGGGCTATCGAGACCTGATTAATGGGATGCTCTGTCGACTCAAGAATGGCTGCAATTGGCAAGACTTACCCAAAGACCTGCCTCCCTATTCAACGGTATTTTGGCATTACAATCAGTGGCCTCAAGCCGGCTCCATCGAGAAGCTGATGACGCTGCTGCACGAGCGGGTCCGAGAGCAGGTTAAAAAAAGCCCACATGGACCACATTAATGATGGCCGACTCCCAGGCCGTCATTAATACCTGCAATGCCTCTGTTGAGTCCAAAGGCTTCTGTTTCTACAAAGCAACCAATGGAATAAAGCGGCATCTAGCGGTTGATACCCTTTTCCCTTCTTTACTCACTGCACCGCTGCGAATCTGTCAGACGACGCTGGCTTATTGGAAATGCTGATTGACAACATCGATTATTTTCGCTCGAAGCCAGTGAACATTCCTAAAATAACGATCTTGCTAGACAACGGTTATCATCCTCAGCCGTTGGAGATAGCGCTCAAGAAGGTGTATAGCATTACGCATATACGTTAGGACTATTTTTGAAGGCGGCATCGACACAGTCTCGAAAGGTGTCAAACTCCATCCACCGTTGCTTCATCCAATTTTTAAGTACAAACCACCATCGTTCTATCTTGTTGAGGTCTGGTGAATAGGGCGGCAGATACCAAATCTCACAGCCCTTCTCAGTGACCATCTCCTCTATCGCTTGGCCTTTATGAAAGCTGGCATTGTCAATAACAATGATATCTCCTGGCTTTAACTGCGGCAGCAGACTCTCCTGAAGCCACATTTTAAATAATGAGCGGTTGCAAGAGCCACTAAACGTCATCGGTGCAAACAC
The DNA here is from genome assembly GCF_003231495.1 of Acaryochloris thomasi RCC1774. Lineage (NCBI taxonomy): Bacteria > Bacillati > Cyanobacteriota > Cyanophyceae > Acaryochloridales > Acaryochloridaceae > Acaryochloris > Acaryochloris thomasi. Next base: position 2,384 of record NZ_PQWO01000028.1, on the reverse strand, counting down.
TTTGCCGCTCTTGAGCGCTGAGATAAAACTGACTCGCTCTGTCCGTTTCCCTGACTTGAGGGCATGAACTCGGTCCCCGATTGGACCATAGCCATAGAGGTATTCATCTCGATTATCTATGCCTGCTTCATCAACATAGGCGATCTGATGAGGACGCTTTGTCTTGAGGCGTTCTACAAAGGCTTGGCGTTGTTGCTCATCTCGTTCTTGATAACCGTAGGTCTTTTTTTTCGCGTGAAGCCGATTTTAACAAAAGCATCGCTAATATTTTGCTGGCTGACGCCCTCGCCCCAAAGTTTTGCCATTTCCCTGAGTTTTGCCACTATGTTGCTGGGCAAAAGCTCGAAAACGCGGCCAATCTGTGATCTTATGTCGGTTGCCTTGTTGATAGTTTGTGTTCGCCTGATAGTCGCCTGTTGATGATTGGCGTTGAAGCCATAGATGTAGAGTGTTGCGGCTGATATTGAACATCCGACACACTGCTGCTTTGCGCTGACCACTGTTGACGGCATCAATGGCTTTGCTGCGAAGGTCATAGCTATAGGGAGCTGGCATGGGTCTCAAATAATGATGCTGTCACACAGTACTAACATGATTTTGTACTGCTATAAAACTGACTCGCTCAGTTCGTTTCCCTAACTTGAGGGCATGAACCTGTTCTCCGATTGGACCGTAGCTAGTCGTCCCTGAAAAACCTCATTAGCCCATATATCACCAGCCTTTCAGGCACTAAAATGTGGATCTAAATTGCAAGTCAATTCGCTGCCCCTTGCAAAAACTGGTGAAATGGCGCTTTTCTTAATTGCTTGAAGCCCCCAATCCATGTGTTTTCACAAATCTATGTGCTCTAAATCGGGTCTCTAGAAGCTCTGATATACAGGGGCCGCAGCAAAATACCTTCAAAATGCAAGGGGTTTTTCAGGGACGACTAGCTATAGAGATAGTCATCTCGATTATCAATACCAGCTTCATCAACATAGGCAATCTGATGAGGCTGTTTCGTTTGCAAACGTTCTACAAAGGCTTGGCGTTGCTCTTCATCTTGTTCTTGATAACCATAGGTCTTTTTTTTCGAGTAAAGCCAATCTTATGAAAGGCATCGCTGATGTTTTGCTGCGTCACCGACTCTCCCCACAGAGCCGCCATTGGACTTTGAGTCTTGTCACAATGCTGCTGGGCAAACTCGCGGAAACGAGGCCAATCTGTAATTTTATGACGGTTACCTTGCTGATAGTTTGTGATGGCCTGGCCGTCACCGATAGACTCCGCTCGCTGGAGCCATAGATGTAGGGTGTTGCGACTGATATTGAGTATACGACACACGTCTACTTTGCGTTGACCGCTGTTGATGGCGTCAATGGCTTTGCGGCGAAGGTTATAGCTGTATGGCATTGGTATCGCTTCCTCTGTACGCTCCAATATGAAGACTAAACAGCCCAAGGCTTGTACTCACTTACTGCAACGACTGAGGCGTTTGATTGAGACGGTCAATAGTCAGTTGAGTGAACGATTTCACTTTGAAAGGGTGTGGGCTAGGGACCGATGGCATTTAACCAGTCGAATCAATCGAAAAATACTGGCGCACACGGTCTGTTGTTCTCTCAATCATCAGATGGGGTGGGAGTTGCTGCACTTCGATACCCTAGTTATTGATTAGTCGCACATCGCCTTAAGTATTAATGACGTATATTATCCATTCTTAGTATCCGCTATTAATATACGTGGATGAAATTTCCAATAGAGCCGTGTTCGAGTATCATCAATAGGCATCGTCTAGAAGAGTAAGATCGTATTTTCTCTTCACCTGTAGATAGTTGATACTGCTTAGTAGCTTTGATAGAGCGCATCTTCATCCCTTCCTGATGCATATAATGAGGCAGCCCTAGAAAATGTTATGAGAGCGACCTCATGTCCTAGACTCTTTACTGAAGACGCAAGAATAATGAGCTTTAATAGCGTATATTCAATTGATCGTCTATACATGGTTGAGTTCATCTTGTCTCTTTATGTATCTTTTAGAAAAAGTAATATGTCTCATTTAATTTGTTCTCTTTGAGGCGAGAAGATATAACTCTTGAATAAAGAGTGCTTTAGTTGTTTCGATGTACCGATGTTTGTGATTTGTGCAAGCATTAGAAAATTCCTAGCGCGTATAAATTTATTATGTATAGTATGTAAGAGCAGAGAACGCCGTACATACTATGAGTGCTAAGCTACCGAAGACAATAAATAAGTGCTGAAACGTTTGCTAATGGGGAGCTGCTGCGAACTAATGGCTAGTAGTTCTTGACGATTTTGCGGAGCACGCACAGGGCGATAAGTACAAGTATACGTTGTATGTACTATGTATACTTGTGTAGAAGGGTAGTGTTTTATTAGTAACT
>NZ_PQWO01000027.1 GCF_003231495.1 Acaryochloris thomasi RCC1774 | reverse complement strand
GAGTGGTACGTAAGTCCGAAAGCTAAGGTCTCTGATGTGTAGAGTAGATTTAAAATCGTTAATGCATTGCGATAGAAGGCTTACAGGGATCCTGTGAGAAAAATTAGGCGTATGTCGGCATGACCCCGAACACCTCCAATCTCAATATTTCCACCAAATGACCTCAGGACACCACTATCAAACTCTACGTTACCTCCAATCAAAGCAATAGTACTATCTGGAGATACCGAAAGCCCAAAAGGAAAGATAATAGGATTATCAATAGGCATTACGGCAAGATCAGAAAGATTATTGCCTAAGCCCTTAACCCTAATAGGTCCCGTTCTAGAGTCAAAGATAAGTCTAGAAGGACGACTACGACTTAATACTTCAGTACTATTTAAGGGTGGTCTTGTAAATAAAGATGAATCATCCAGAAATCCAATTCTATTAGCTGTACTAACTAAAAAAGAATTGTTCAAACTAATTGCTGCATTGGAACCAAAGAAAATACCATTAGAATTTAGCAAAAATAGTCTAGCTGTCCCCCGTACACCCAACAAGCCTAAAATTCGTGTTGTATTATTTCCTGTCACTCTAGAAATAATTGTGTTTATCGCTGACGGGTTATCAAAAAATACAGACTGCCCCTCCCCAACATTAAATTCATTAAAACTATGTAGAAGATTTGAGCCACTTCTACTTCCACCCGTGATAAGAGAAGATGAATTCCCATTAGTATTCTGACGTTTCTGCACGATCGACGAATTATTTCCAAGCGTAGAATCAGGAACAATCTGGGCCGAAGCTGGAGAAATAATTAGAGTAGAAATATGGAAAGTCAAAAGACAGAAAATTCTACGGTATATCCGCAAAGACTCATTTCTATAGCTAGCCATAAGTCGCACGCAAAACTCCCGATATTGTTCTTATATCAACCAGATTAATAGCCTGCGCTAAACCGGAAATATTGCAGACACATGTTTCACATAAAGTATCATCTCTCAATACACATTTACCGACATTACTACCATCATAGTTAAGGCTCTCTACTCGCTGCGCAACAGAGCAACTCGATGAATTACTTATAATATACTTTTCATCAAAAAGGCGTTCATTAACTTTCGGCTGGTTAAATGGAAATAATTTCCATCCATATTTCTCTGCAGCACTTTCAATTAATTTCTTCAAATCCTTGCGATCCTCAATGGAAAAAGTGCAAGGATCCTCAAAATCTTTAGTTGCTGTGCCTGATACTATGATTCCACGTAATTTCCTAACATCCTTTACCAACCAATCAACAGTATCAGAAAACTTTTTAATAACTGGCTTTGAGAGGGTAATATGAACATATGCTCCTCTTTCAGATTCATTAATATTACGGACAATATTTGCACTCATTCCCTGTAGATTATTGTAGGAATAGTTTTTGTAAAATCCTTTGGGATCTCTAGATTTATTATGATAATCTGGAGGGCCATCGATACTAACAAAGACAGTGACTGAGTTAGGCAATCTTGGAAGCTTCACTACTCCATTTGTTACTACCCAAACGACAGGGAATAATTTTGATGCTAGACGAATAGCCTTAGGTGCAAGCGCAGTCTCTCCACCAACTAATGTTACATGAACGACGCCTCTACTCTTTAGCCTTCTTAAAGTTTCATAGACATTTTTCTCCTTAAGTTTGTGCTCACTAGGAGATAATTGGAGGTATCCTCCAAGCCTTTCATTTTGATCCCATTCAGATGGATATACATAACAGAAACTACATCCTGCATTGCATTTGTCCGTTATTTCAACTGATGCAGCAAACTTTTCCTTGGAGCCTCTTAACAAATGATAAGCAACAACTGAACTCGCTCTTAATATTGATGATGTTTGCTTTGCTCTTTCACTCAATGAATACCTTGGAGAATACAGAGTATATTCATTTCTATTGTTCATTAACCTCTCCATTACCACTCTTACAAGTTAAGGAAACAGTTATATAATGTGTATATTGACTTAATATACAGTGATTTTCAGACATAAAGAGAATATATTAGCTGTCTAAAGTTTTGCGATATTTCTCAAGTCCTCTACGAACAAGTTTCAACAGGTTTTGTATTGCTGTATACATAACCTGATGAGATTACTCAATTTCAACGAACTAAATTAGGTACGCCAATTCAAGCTCATTTTAGAGAAGGATTAGCTTGAAAGCCTCGTGGTTCAAGAATTTAAGTAAAGATAGTGTCCAAGATCAGGTCAGATTGGTATAGTTTTTCATGTTATTGAAGGCAGCAGACCTAGAATGATGCATCAACAAACATATTGATGCCATTTTTTGGCCGCAGGGTAATGGAAGGGAGTAACTCAATAGATTGATTAGGAACCAATCCCAAACTAAATTTTTGCGAAATCATAGCTAGAATCAGAGTCGCCTCCATCATTGAAAAAGCCTGTCCGATACATACTCTTGGCCCTGCCCCAAAGGGGAAATAGGCCCCAGGAGGCAGATGCTTTTCGAAGCGCTCATTCCATCGCTCCGGTCGAAACTGTCCTGGGTTGTCAAAAAACCGCTTGTCGCGATGTACAACCCACTGACTGAAATAGACCGTTGTACCTTTTGTCAGGAAATAGGGGCCAATCTGACAATCTTCTGCTACTTCACGACTCAAAGCCCAAGCAGGAGGATAAAGCCGCATTGATTCTTTGAGAACCATCTGAGTATAGGGCAACTTTTCAAGGTCATTGATATTGGGTAGGCATTGACCAAAAGCGGCTTGGGCTTCTGCTCTCAATTTATTTGCTATTTTTGGGTGCTGAGCGAGCAACATTAGTGCCCAAGCCAATGCACTAGCTGTTGTTTCATGTCCTGCTAGCAATAGCGTCATCACCTCACCACGCAGTTCACCGACAGAGAACGGACTGTCACCATCCTGTGTCCCTAGAAGAACCGAGAATAGATCATCATGGCTGGATTGGTAGCGTTGATTGATAGTATTTTCAACAATTTCATTTAGATACTTAATAGCAGAGGAAGCTTTACGGTTGCTAGGCGTAGGAAACCAAGACGGTACTAAAAAACCTGTCTGTGCTTGATGGTAGTACTGCAAAATAATCGCATCTAAAGCTTTGCCAATACTCACAGAAGCCGCGCTTAGGCTACTCCCGAAGAGCACATTAGTAATTATTTTGATCGTTAGCTGGCTGACAACTTGATGGAGATTAAATTTCCCTCCAATCTTCCAATTGCTCAGAAGTTGGTTTGTCTCTTCAATTACAGTCGCAGCATATTCAGCAATCCTCTCTTGAGTAAACGCAGGTTGCATCATCCGTCTGTGTCTTTTCCACTGCTCACCGTCACTGAGCAATAAGCTATCCCCCAGCAATCTGGCTAACATTCGATAACTAACGTCTTTAATGAAGCACTTATTTTTCTGATTTAGGACTTCGGCAATAAAATCAGGATGATTTAGTAGATAGATTTGAGTTGAAGCAATTTTAATTCGAGCAGCATCTCCATACTCATTTGCAGACCAAACGGAGTAATCAATAGGATTCCGACAAAAATCAACGAGTTGCCGGATAGCAGTTAAACCGCTAACTCCCTCTGGAATAGTGGAGCTGTCATGGGAATTAATTTTTTCAATCATAAACCAAAGAATCGAGCATCAACTCTAGCTCTAAGCTACACCAGTGGTACAGCCCCCAGTCGTTTAAGCTGTCGGATGGTGAACGCAAACGCCAGCTCAGTCCAGGGTTGCCAGTCGCCTACCTCAGGATTCGTACAGACGCACATCTGCCCATCCATAAACATCGAGGCTGACACAATCCCTTTCTCCCTAGCCAGCTCAAACCATTCATTAAAACCATCAGGCACCAGACTCCCAGACTCCTCGACCGGGTTAGGATTCCACTTCTGCTGAATGGCTTTGACCAGCATCCCAGCAGGCCGTTTCACCTTCCCCGCCTGCTTTTGCTGGCGCACGACAGCCAGGGCATCACGAACGACATCGACGGTAGCAGATACTACTGTCCTGCGGATGTTTTGGTTAAGCGGTTGTGCGATCACTTCTTCGACCTCAGCCTTTAGCTCTGGGCCTATTATTCTTTGTTCGGAGTTTAGCGGCACGTTCTGAGAATTGGGATCTGTTGGGGAATCTGTTCCAGGTTTTTGGGGTGTTGGATTTTGCATATTGGGGCTTAGGGGAGAGTTAGCCATACCTTCCTTGTCACTCCATGAAACAGGGTGGAGTGAGGTGGGTGTATCTGCTGTTCTCTTTTCTTCTCTATAAGAGGGTACGGCAGCATAAGCATTTGAGTGCTCTATTTTGGACATTTTTGTCACGGCTGGGACTTTTTGATCCAGAACCTGTACTTTTTTGTCACTGGCGCTGAGTTGCTTTTCCAGCGTTAACTGCTGCTCTACAGGTGCTATCTCTGCAGCCTCTGGGTGAAAGCAGATGAGCTTAAAGATACGAGTGCTGTATTGCTTAACGACATCTATCAGGCCAACGCTCAGTAGTTCCTGCACTGCTCTCTGAATATGTCGGATGCAGTACGGGCGACGACGGTGGCCGCTAGACCATTGGGCGAAGTCTCCTAGCTCTAGCTCCTGGGGCTTTCCTGCAGGTATCTTCCGCAGCAGCCAGCGGTAGAGCTGACCGGCACAGGGGGTCAACGTAAGTAAGATCGCGTCATGCACATCGGTGACGCGGGCAAAGGCTTTCATATTCTTGCTCCTATCGGTGATGGGAGCGAGGTCGATTGAGAGTCGTTCGTTAAGACAAATTAAAGCTGAGTTGCACTTTTACGTGTAGGCAGCTTAAAATGAGCGAACAACCAATGGGGTTTCTAACACCTGCCGATCAAGCTTTAGTTAGTTCCCGCGACTCCGCTAAATAAATTTCCTAAGAACCTGAGATTCCACCCTCGGGTTTTTTAGGTTTTAAAGACCGTTCTTGGTTCCTCCAGATAGATTTGCTCAATTACCGATTAAGTGTACGCCTCTAGCCCCCATTGGCAAAGGGTTTGAAACAAAAGATCACAGGATCCATAGCCAGACGCACCCCTCCAATGAAGTATAGGGAGACCGACCTGATCATCCAAAATTGGGGGCAAAACAGGGGTTTTTAGTAAAGTCGTGTAAAGATCGTGTTGCGAAGTGTAAAGCCTAGGGATCCTAAGACGACCTTTATCGAAGCTTGTGGGGAGAGAAAAAGAGCGGTAGCCTATGCTTGTAGATGCGATTGGTGCTCATGAAAATCGACAGAATAGCTTGTTTAGGAATGATCTCCTTAAACTTGGTGCTTCCTCTTGTCGCAAACGCTCAACTAACTCCACAAGAGCGTGAAACGCTTCAAAACGGCGTCCAATTTCCTGAAAATCCTCCAAAGGTTAACAACTCCAGAATCTTCAAAACACCTGAAATACGGAATGAAATCGAAGAGGGTGCCTGCCCAGGTGACACACCGATTCAAAAACACATGCGCGCTTTCCGAAAGAACAACCCAGGCAAACCACCAATGATCAGAGACCCAGTTACAGGTGAGCTAGAAGAATTCAAGCCTTTCACTGGTTGGAAATCCAATGGGGATGGAACAGTCAGATTAGTGAGTGAGCCAATTGTTTTGCAAGATTGTTAGAAATAGGTCGGACAAGTAGCTGGTCAGACTTTATCCTCGCTTCACCCAACAAGCAATAAGACAATCCAAAGCGATTGCCGAAGGCAGGCCAGGGGCCATCGCAACCCAATTCGCCCTAGTTGCCATTAAAGCTGGTACCTGCAATACTTCCAGCAGGAGCAACTCCCAGGGAAACCGCAGCCATGCCGCTCAAGCCCTCTGAACTACTGCAGGCTTTGGGACAATCTCAAGCCGAATTTACAGACTTTTCTAGCAACGCCTCCGAGATCTACAGAGACTACCGCCGTGCCCTCAAGAAGGTCTCAGCCCAAACCGATACAGACATAACAAATCTCCTGACAGACTACGAGCATCCTGGTGCGCGTCCCCTCGAACCTCTACCGCCTAGTGAGTCAAAGAACTGGTTAATTCGCTCCAAGCTAAAGTGGGCCAACAGAGAACGGAGTTTGCAATGGGTCCGAGATGTCCTCACAGGAGTGACCACCTTTGCCGTCGATGGCTCTCAAATCTTTCCTAGCAAAGACGTTTCTCCTCCTATCGCCTTGGTGCAAATCGGTTGGTTTGCAAACCCTCATTCAGAAACAGGCGAATATCAAAAGGACAATCGCTTGGCTCTGATGACGCCCGCTCAACTCGATCTAGAGAACGAGCGCACCCTCAATCGTCAGGTGAGTATGCGGCGCTTTCAGATGGAAGTAGAGCGCATCATTGAATTCATGGAGAGTCATCCTAGCTGTGATGATTGCCTAGTTTTCTTTGATGGCTCACTGGTCGCCACTTTTGCCGAAGCTTCCGACTTTGAATGCAAGCTCTTCTACGCCAAACAAATAGTCGCGCTACTTAGAGCCAGTGAGAAGTACAAAGTCCCAGTGGTCGGCTACATTGATACCTCCCAAGCCTGCGACATCGTGCAGATGCTTAGATGTCTGGAGGTATTACCAGAAACAACACTCCTCAACGATGCTCAGCTCCTGGGCAATGAGATGAACTGGGGCGATCGCACCCCAGTCTTTATCTGCGATCGCACAGGCGATGCCAGAAGTCAGGGCATTTTGAGCCTATATGAAGAACAGGCAGATGCGATTGCCTTCCTGTATATGAAGACCAACGGCAATGCGCCCGTGCGTCTGGAGTTCCCACGCTGGATTTATGATGAGGGGCATTTTGAGCGCATCCTCAACTATGTCCGGGGCGAGGTCATTATCGGGGGTGGATATCCCTATACGATTGAGACCGCTGATCAAGTGGCTGTACTGCAGTCGGGCGATCGCAACTTGTTTTACCGATTGGTACAGGATTGGTCAGAGCAGGCATCGGTGAACATTAGCTTTTCCCGCAAGATGGTGAGCAAGCAGTTGCGACGTTAACTCCTCTCCAACCACTCCCACAGATCACCCTGTTCCGAAAACAGCGCCTCTCCCAACTCTTCCGTCTGCTTGAGAGACAACTCCTTTATCTGCGATCGCAACTCTGAGTACACTTCCCCTATATGGCAAATAGTCAGTGATGCAATTGGCAATCGCAGTAAGTTAGATCTGGGTTGTAATTTTGCAATGCTCGGGTGCAAGTAGGAACAAGTCCTTACTGATCTCAATATGATGGGCTGAAATGGCGCAGGCGCTACCAGCAGTGTAATCAGCTATTCTCTGAGCTGACTGGGTTTCAAATCTTTTCAAGTTGAGCAATAGAACGACGCCAGACTTCAGAGATTCAATGGCCTGTCTCGTTTCTTCAAAGGAGCGCGGCATCAAAAACAAGATCTGATTGTTGGGATATTGACGAAAAGGCAATAAGTTCTCCACAATTTCGTTATCCTCAGATATGCAGTATCGTATTCCTCTACTGGAAGTTTAGACAATACAGGGAAAAAAGTGTTCCGCCGACTCAGGCTGAACATTCCAGGACAGGGCATAGCTCATCGACTCGGAGACCTGGGTAACACTCTTGTGACGATACACCCCCTACAACTACTGTCTGACAGTGACTTTAAGCTATCGGACTACAATCTCAATTGAGCCATATTCTCATTGTGAACAATGCCAATCTCTCGCATATTGAGCAACTGCATTTCTTAGAGCGAACCTCCAACTACATCTGGCCATAAGATAGAGAAACGTAATCATCAATGAAATCAGATCAGAATGTCCTCAGCCACTCCAGATTCCTCTCCTATCGACTACCTCATCACCCTCAAGTCTCACTTTGAACAAGAGTTATCCGAAGCCGATGCGAAGGTCGCCAACCTCAGAGAGCAACTTGAACACGTTGATGCATTGCTGCTCAATCAGCTTGTCCCGACTCATGGTGTGGCACCTCTACAAGAACGTATTGAAACGCCCTCCCCTGGGCTATTCTTGAGTCCTCAAGCTAATGCTCCCACTGATAGCTTAGACCTAGCTCCGACCCAAAGCGATCCAGAAACCGCTGCACCCCCAAGTGAAACCTTGGAGACAACAGCCGCACCCGAACCAACCCCAGCAAAAAGCGGTCGAAGTAGCCCACGGACAATGCTGCCTGCTTATCAAGAGCTGACGCGACTGGAGGCAATCACCACAGTGTTGCTAGCTCACCAGGGTCAAGCGGTCACAGCTGATGCCCTGACCCAAGAACTCTTTGGCACCTTGAGCGCAGTAGACCATAGAGCTGAGTCGAAGCGGCTGAAAACGCTCTTGTACCAGGGAGAGAAGAATAAGTTATGGCAGAAGGGAAGAAAACCTTCTAGCTACCAGATCAAAGGGGCAACAAACAAACGTAAAAAGCAAGGCAGTCAGAAAGTATCACCCGCCCCCCGCACAACAGCAGCAAAGACGGTTGCAAAGTCGAAAGTCTCCAACCAAAAGCCAGGGGCAACGACTAAGAATAGGGCAAAGGCAAAAGCACCCAAGGCAAAGCGAGAGACAGCAACTGCAAAGGCTAACAGCGTTCTTGAGCTACAGCCTCCCTACCAAGAAATGAAAAAGAATGAAGCGATTGTTTCTGTCTTAGAACAACGGGAAGGGAAAGCGGTTCACCGGGACGCGATCATTCAGTGGCTCTACGGCGACCTCAGCAGTGAAGATCTCAAAGTTGAACGCAGAAGGATGACAACTGCATTACACCGGGGCGTTAAAACCAACAAGTGGCAGAAAGCATCTGCACCATTGAGCTATCAAGTCGTTCCCGCTGCCAAAGAGGCAAAGCCTAAAAGTCCAGGGCGAAAATCTAAAGCTCCGAAACTCCAACCGGACCTTGTGGTTGAAGCAATAGCAGAAAGCACTCCAGCTCCCACTGATACTCCCAACGCAGCCCAAAAGCCAAAGAGAGGGCGAAAGCCAGCGGCATCTAAAGCGAAAACATCTACCAAAGCCAAGGCAAAAACACCGAGAAAGAGAGCAACACGGGATACGACAAAAGCCAAAGTATAAAACGACAAACCCAGACTACCAGAGACCACCCGCCAGACTAACGCAGAACTATCGCAGCGCGGGAAGGACTATCGTTTTCTGTAGGGAAGCGGAGGTTGCTGCTGCTCTGCTGGGGTGGGCTTTAGGGTGCAGTGGTTTCAGAATGGCATTCAAGCATCTCAACCCGAAGCCTACCGATTGCCTTCCAGCCATTCCACCAAGTCCCCCTGTTCCGTAAAGTCCAGCAGCGCCTCACCCAATGCCTCGGTTTGCTCCAGCGACAACCCTTCTATTTGAGATCGCAACTCTGGTGGAATCTCACCAAGGCGGCGAGTGAGCTGACGCAGGACGAGGGACTGGCTTTCTTCGAGGCGTCCTTTTTGTTGACCTTCCTGCACGGCTTCTTGGTAGACCTTTGTTTCTTTGAGATCGCTTAAGCCCAACATACGCTCTATCTCCGCTCGTTCTAATTGAGGGAATTTGTAGATCACAATAGTCTCTATCAGCTCCATTATCGCAGGCATTTGAGGATCTGTCCGCCCCTGAGCTTTTGCTCTCGATAGCAATGATCGTGCTTTAGAGGCAGCTTCCACTGAATCGGCAATAATTAATTGCATCAAGCCAATCCCAATTGAGTCAGTCGTGACATCGGCAAGGTCTTCAAGGTAAAGACGGTAGACCTGATCACTGTTGAGGAGCGCTCGGTACAGATGAGCATCATCCGGCTCAATCTTTCGCTCTGGGAAGATAACCACCGCCTGCCAATCGGCTGTGCTGGGGTACTGCTTGAGGTAGGTAATGATTTCGCCAAAAAATCGATGGTAAAACTCTGGATCTGGCTGAAACTGGTTTTCTAGGAAGATAACGGTCTGGTCTGGTGCATCTAGTCTCGGTAGGAAGAGGCCATCTATCCTGAAGGCAAGCTGCTTGATTTCAACGGAACGGAACTCGTATCCTGTGGCTAAAGTCGATGGCTGACCTAGAAGCTCGAATAAAATTCCGGGGTCAGTTTTGAAAATCGTATAGAAAATCGAATCAGTTTTCACACAACTCCAGGTTGCTCTGTTGTTTAAGTTAGTGCCAATTATTATGCTTTATAGCTTGATATAGCTCTACTTCATCCACGGCAAAACTAAACAATGCAGGAATTCCAGATTCATCCAGGCAGATTCGAGATGATTTGGGACAGTAGAGATAAACGACTAGCTCTTTGACAACGACATCTGAGGATTTCTTGGAAAGAGGCTGAGCATCAAGTTTAACTCTGGCAGCGATGATTCCGTGGGTATACTCTGCTAACTGAGGATTGAGAGAATAGGTGTTCGTCAAGCGAACAATGTCACCGCGTCTCACTGGGATAGCCTATTTCTTGCAATCTACTCAGTATGTCATTGATTCGCAGGCATGTTGAAGCGCCATAATGGCCTGCTCAAGTGAGCCTTGGGGTAGAATTCTCTAGCCAGTCAAAGATGGCGTTGAGCTGCTCTAGGGTGATCAGACCGTATTGCCACAGGATGATGTGCAGATGGCTCGATGGTTCAGGTTGCTGACGTAGCGCGAGGTTGATAGACTCACTGGGTATCGTCAATTCCTGTCTCAGATATTCGATTAGCTTGGCCTGAACAGAGGAAGACATGCGTCTGCTCGATGAGAGTGTGCGGAGTTCAGAAGAGTGTTGATAGTAAGTTAGCTCAGTTCTTGCCTTGTGTTTCCTATCCAAAGATAGAATCAATAATTCCCTGTTGGTAGATATTCATCTAATTTGTGCAGATTTACCGATAGTGTTAGAAATCTTTGCAGCTTCATAGATAGGAGGCTAGCAAGCCGTGATTGAACAGCGTTTCTCAACAGAAGCCATCACTCAAGCCAAGACGATCGCAACTCTACAGCCCGATCGCACCCGCCCGGAAGTCCAAGGCATCACCATCGACGGCCCCACCTCCCTCGACCTCGATGATGCAATCTGGTGCGAAGAAACCGACACAGGCGCAACCATCCAAGTCCACATCAGCGATGTATCCGAACACATCCCCCTCTACTCCCCCCTTGACTACAGCGCGATCGCAACCACCCAAACCCGCTACCACCGGCAGGGCAACAGCCCCATGCTGCCGAGGATTTTGAGTGAGGCAACACTGAGCCTACAGGAAGGCCAACCGAGAGCCACACTTACATTCGAACTAGAGTTAGCCAATGACGGCTCAGTCAGCAACTGCAAGATTTTCGAGTCCTGCCTGAGTAGCGCCAAACGCTTTGCCTACGCTGAAGCCGACTACGCCATTGCAAGTCCCAAACTCCGCTGGCACAATACGCTAAAGCTCTGCCAGGAGTGGGCCGCCAAGCTGAACCAGCAGCGGATGGCGACAGGGGCTATTGGAGCATCAGCTTTCGGTAAAAACATATACATCAATGAAGAGGGCAATCTATCTGATAATCCCAATGCAAAGTACCATAGCCATCGCGTTATAGAAGAGTTCATGATTGCGGCCAATACTGCTGCTGCCCAGTGGCTAGCCGACCGCGATCAACCGGCACTCTATCGAAATCACACCGCAAAAGCGATCGCACCGGACCAGGACGAGATGCTGCAGGCACTTCTGGTGCTGGGGTCGGCCACAGCCATTCGACGGCGGCTGCAAGGCTGGATGAATAGAGCAGAGTATGGCCCCGCGCTCATTGGGCACTTTGCATTGAATCTTCCGGCCTATGGGCACTTCACCTCGCCTATTCGCCGGATAGCCGACCTGATCAACCACCGGATTATTAAGGCATTGCTGCATGGGGCAGAGTCGCCCTATACAAAGAAAGATCTGGAAGAACTGGGGCGTCACATCAATGAAGCTGTTCTAGAAGAGGAGCGGCGAACAAGCACCTATTTTAAGACCAAGGCTAAGCAAGGACTGCTGGAAAAGCTGGAATCGGAAGATAGCGTTAACGAGCTGCCTGAGAAAGAGTTTTCGCGGTGGATCAAACATGCTGAGGGTGAGCTATCGGTGGCCCTGGCGGAGGAGGTGCGATCTCGGTTGGAGCAGAATCGGCTTGTGGTGCTGGACTACTATCTGCTGCTGATACAAGGAAACGATTGGGAGCTGCAGGAAATGGTGTTAAAACATCTGGAAGAGAAGGTGCGGGATGCGGCCAGCGTGTTGTCTATCGCTGTTATTCAGGAGGATTCTTGGGATGCTCTGAAATGTACAGAGTTATCGCAGGATGGCAGATTTTTGGCCTGGGCTGAAGTATACATCGATGGGGAACTGCAGACGACGGCGACAGCGGGTTGCGATCAGCGTAAACAAGTGGCGCGGCATCGAGCTTATTGGTTATGGCTCTCTGCCTTTGTTCACGGGGAGCTGGTGGGGGTGGATGCGCGGATTGTACCGGAGCTGCCGGTGGTGGTTGATGAAGTGGAGCCGGTGGTTGATTTGAAGGAGGAGAAGTTGCGATCGTTGCTAGAGAAGCCTCCGGTTGATGGGCAGAATCATGTGGGGCGATTGGTTGAGATCTGTCAGCTCATGGACTGGGAGTTACCTACCTTTGAGTTCGAGGAAGTCGAGGAGGGGTATCGATGTATATGCTGTATGGAATTCTTCGAGGAACGGGTTGAGGGGGTTGCGATCGAGGGGAAGAAGAAGCTGAGTAAGCAGAGGGCGGCGATGGGAGTGTTGGAAGTACTCAGGAGCAACGGACAATTCTAGCGACACTGTACAATCAAAATCCCATCTTTGACGAGAGCTTTTTGGTGCATGGAAGTGCAATCTATAGAAGACATAGAATGCTGAATTCGTTCCTCTAGACCGTTAATAGCTATTGCAATTTCTTCAGCCGTTCGCATATCAGCAAAGCTAAACTCTTCATTAAGTTCTGGATGATACTGGAACGTCAAATGACATTTAATTTCAGGATTCAAGATCTCACCTCAAAGTTGATATCGAAGCATACCGTTTTAATACAATTGCAATATCTAAGCAAACTCAAAAGCCACCAGCTCATCGTGAGGCTCCTGCTGACGCGCCACCCACAAATCATGGTTGACTTGCATCTGCAGCCAGCTCTCTGGTGACCCTCCCAACACCTTAGACAGTCGGATCGCCATGTCGGGCGTTACTGAGCTTCGGCCAGAGACCACACGAGCAAACGTTGAGTGAGCAACATCAAGCTTGGCCGCGACAGCTCTCACGCAACTGGTTGCGGGTTTCCTATTCTGTTGCCCTTGAATATTGGCCGAGCTGTTCACATTGAGTACACTACCAAGCAGTACGACTCATCTAGACTCTTTGCTTGACTGATTTAGCTGACATTTACTTTTTTCAAGCATGGTAAACTCGGCCCCTACTTTGAGACCTGAACAAGCACCAAAATGGGATGATTAGCCTTAGCAGAAATGTCGGAGGTTGATCATCGTATAGGCCAGACTCTTCAAGGCGTAGTGTAACTGACTGATCCTCTCAAAGCGGAGCAACAAGCGCTTGAATTTGTCC
The DNA here is from genome assembly GCF_003231495.1 of Acaryochloris thomasi RCC1774. Lineage (NCBI taxonomy): Bacteria > Bacillati > Cyanobacteriota > Cyanophyceae > Acaryochloridales > Acaryochloridaceae > Acaryochloris > Acaryochloris thomasi. Next base: position 38,380 of record NZ_PQWO01000027.1, on the reverse strand, counting down.
TCCCAGCCAAACACTCGTTCGATAGTGAAAAACCGTTCTTGGAATAGAGCCGGTATGAAGAATCGTTTGCGACCTCGTTTTGGAGTCTTTCTGCCCCTTGGGTTTTCATTGATATTCGGGATCATGCCCCGATTGAAAATCGCTTTCCGGTTGGAACGGCTGTCGTAAGCCCCATCCAGACTGACAATCGTCTTTTTGAGGTCGAGACCGACCTGCCGAGCAATACCCATCACCAGGGGCAGCGCTTCCAAAAACAGAGGGGATTCGTTGCGATTGCCAGGGGCAGCGACAAAGGGAGAAATGACATTGCAGTTGCGGTCACAGAAGGCCACCACTTTGTCGCCCTTCATATGTTTATGCCCGCTGAACCCCAGATTATCGCCACCCTTCTTGGCTGCGGTTGTTGTGCCATCGCCATGAATGACACTGGTATCGAGATGACCTTTCTTGTTCAGCACACCAACAGAGCCAGCAAAAATATCATCGAAGCAGCCGTGAGTTTCAAATCGTCGAAAGGCCCGATAGATGTTTGAATAGTGAATCTCTGGCATCCCATCTTTGTCTTTTTCGATGGGTAGTTCCTTCCATTGACACCCCAGATAGAGCAGCTTCAGAATATAGTTGAAAATCGTGTGCAAGGAGAGCTTCGGCTGCGGTCCCCGACGACCTGTGGGCAGATAGGGCAAGACAAATGTTTCAAACTGCTCTGTGGTCAATTGCGTGGGAATCTCATTCCACCGTTGGGGTTGAGGCATTCTTGCTCCTATCGGACATCAAATCAAATGGACAGGAGCAATTTTAGATTGGATCAGTGAAAGTCTATACGGACAGGGACTTTTAGATAGATTCTCTCCGTCTTTGAAACCCGCAACCAGTTGTGAGTAAGCAACTAGCAGCGATGAATTTGTTACAGGAAATTCGAGACTTTCAAGTTAGTCCTCATTGATTGTCCTGATTTAAGAAGCTTTTGGTCCGCTCACTGGCAAACCCGTTAGGATGCGAGGGCATAGGCATCCCAAGGTCATGCAACTTCACTTTAATTTTCTGGACAAAAATTTATGTCAATTTACGTCGGCAATTTATCCTACGATGTCACCGAACCAGGCTTAACCGGTGCATTTGCCGAATATGGAACGGTCAAAAAGGCTAATGTTCTCAAGGATCGCGAAACGAACCGACCCAGAGGTTTTGCCTTTGTTGATATGAGCACCGATGCCGAAGAAGACGTAGCCATTGCAGCCCTTGACGGCGCTGAATGGATGGGACGCGAACTTAAGGTGAATAAAGCGAAGCCCAAGGGATCTCGTGACGGTTCCAAATGGTAGTTAGCAGCTAAGGTTTAAAACATCAGACTTGATCTGATGATTGCGAAGATAAAGGGGCATTGTTTCTGAACAATCTGACCCATGCTCTGACCAGCTCCGTGCCTTGTGACCGATTTGTCGATTGCCAGGAGCAATGCACTTTAGGCTTGTATGCCTTTGGAGTAGTGACCTAATAGGAGCCTGCCGATAAAGTCTCATCTGTAGAACTTCAGACTTAATCTGACACTCCTTCATTAAGGTGAAGTTTTCTCTAAGTATCAAATTAAGTCTGAAGTTCTACACATAAATATCAGATAGCTGTTATCTAATTACGCTTTCGCAGAACCGTTGTCGTAACCCTCACTCTAGATAGTTATTTTCCTCTTCTTTCTTCTGCTTCTTCAGGGCAATTCGTTTGTTTGCTTCGTCAGCTCTAACCGTTGCGTTTCTTTGTTCCCACGTTTTGCGATTCTCTTCCAATTTAGCCGGTTTTTTTGAAATAAATCCTGTACTCGAAATATTAGATTTCGTTTTCATAGCATTTCTTTAAAAATGAACACAATCTTGCTACAGATGCACCGCTACTGATCTGCTGAAATAGCTTCGGAGTCAAGAACTCAGTCTTTTTCTCCTCTGATAAGCTGCTTTCAAAGGATCTTGTCAGAAGGCTATTATCATCCCCACAATTAGCCAACCCAGCATTTAAGCTTTCTCAGCATTTTGCTTTCTTTCTTCGGCAATAATCTGCCTCTGCATCGCACGGTAGTCATTCCAATCTTGCCCCACCTGATCCAGATCTAAGACCTTAGTGGAGCTGGGCTTTGTCTCCTTGAATCCCTGATGTTTTGAACGCCCTTCATTAACGGTATTTTTCATCATTTCGCTGCGGCTGACCTAAATTGAATGGGTAATCGCTCGGATGGACTATTAACGCTTTTCGAACTTGCTTCTAAAATATCTCCCTTACTTGCAACCACTTCTCTCTACTTGTTTGATTAGAACCTGCGTTTGCCCCGCCCCATTAACATCTACGATAACCGCATCGCCTGTCTTAACCCGCCCGGTCAGGATTTCTTCTGCCAGACAATCTTCTAAGAGTCTGGTGATCGCTCGACGCAGTGGACGCGCTCCCATTTCAGGGTCATAGCCTGTTTCTACCAGTCGCTCCTTAAATAGATCAGTGACCTCTACCGCAATCCTGCGCTCTGCTACTCGAGCAAACACTTCGTGCAGCAGAATATCAGCAATCTGCCTAACCTCAGTTTTGTTAAGCTGCTGGAAGACAATGATTTCATCCAGACGGTTGAGGAACTCAGGACGAAAAAACTGTTTGAGTTCTTCATTCACAACTGAGACAATGCGGCTGTATTGAGCACCGGCTAAATCATCAGAGAACTCAAAGCCTAAACCACTTCCCCCTTTTTGAATCACCTTCGAGCCAACGTTAGAGGTCATGATCAAGAGGGTGTTTTTGAAATCTACAGTCCGGCCTTTGGCATCGGTGAGACGACCATCTTCTAAGACCTGCAGCAGTAGATTAAATACATCTGGGTGGGCTTTTTCAATTTCGTCAAATAGTACTACGGTGTATGGCTGGCGGCGAACGGCTTCTGTGAGTTGCCCTCCCTCGTCGAAGCCGATATAGCCAGGGGGAGAACCAACCAGCTTGGCAACCGTGTGACTTTCCATATATTCAGACATATCCAGTCGAATCATAGCCGCCTCAGATCCGAAGTAGGAAGAAGCTAGAGCTTTAGCCAGTTCCGTCTTCCCGACCCCTGTAGGACCTGAAAAGATAAAGCTAGCGATGGGGCGGTTCGGATCTTTAAGCCCTGTGCGGACTCGGCGCATGGCGCGAGAAACGGCTTTAACAGCTTCCTCCTGACCAATAATCCGCTGATGCAGGATATCTTCTAACTGCAAAAGATTTTCAGACTCAGATTCTGTGAGCTTATTGACTGGAACGCCTGTCCAAGAGGCGACGATACTGGCAATATCTTCTTCATTAACGATCGGAAGAATGAGATCGGCAGGATTGGAGAACAGCGTTTGGCTATCCCCCTGAAGCTTGTTCTGAATTTCAACTTCGCGGATGCGTAGCTCTCTAGCGAGTGAGTAATCCTGTTTTTGAGTTGCGTTCCCTTTTTCCTTGAGAATTTGGCGCAGTTCTTTGCTGAGCTTTTTGTCAGTAGAGGCTGCTTTAGAAGAGCTGATACGGATCTTGGAGCCGGCCTCATCAATCAGATCGATCGCTTTATCTGGCAAGAAGCGATCGCAAATGTAGCGATCAGAGAGTTTAGCGGCTGCTTCTAAAGCCAGGTCAGAAATTTCAAGTTGATGATGTTGCTCATAGCAACTGCGTAAACCCTTCAGTATTTCAATTGTCTCTTCAACGCTGGATTCATTGACCATGACAGGCTGAAACCGTCTCTCTAGAGCAGAATCTCGTTCAATGTACTGACGATAGTCATCCAGTGTGGTTGCACCGATACACTGAAGTTCACCCCGTGCCAAAGATGGCTTGAGGATATTGGCTGCATCAAGCCCACCCTCTGCCGCCCCGGAGCCAACGAGGGTATGAATCTCATCAATCACCAATATGATATTTCCACTGCTGCGGACTTCCTCCACAATGGCCTTCAGGCGTTCCTCAAATTCACCTCGATACTTCGTACCCGCTAATAACGAGCCAACATTGAGTGTAAAAACGCATTTCCCCTCGATAGCGTCAGGAACATCATGATTCACAATCCGTTGGGCCAGTCCCTCTGCTAAGGCTGTTTTTCCCACGCCAGGTTCGCCAATCAAGATGGGATTGTTCTTCGTACGGCGATTGAGAATTTGGATCATTCGCTGCACTTCAGTTTGACGCCCCACGACTGGATCAAGGCTTCCCTCTACAGCAAGTTGGGTCAAGTTGGTACCGAACTCGTCGAGTGTCGATCTCTTGGGGAAGTTATAGTTTCTCTGAACCGTTGGGCGATTGCCAGAGGGAACCGCTGTTGGCTCAGAGAGTCTTTGCATCACTCGAGTCCGAATGTCGATAACGTCAATCTCTAGGTTCAAAAGAACTTGTGCCGCAACACCTTGCTCATCCTTGATCAGCGCCAACAATAAGTGTTCAGTACCCACGTAGCTATGCCCCAACTGTCGAGATTCTTCCAGAGCAGATTCCAGCACCCGTTTGCTTCGCGGGGTAAATGTAATCTCAGCCTTTACAGGGCTTGAGCCTTTCCCCACCGATTTTTCAACGTCGAGCCGCGCTTTAGGCAGATTTGCTCCCAGAGACTTTAGGACTGTTGCCGCGATTCCAGTTTCCTCGCCAATAAGACCCAATAGAATTAGCTCTGTACCGACAAACATTTGTTTAAGACGATGGGATTCCTCTTGGGCAAGCATAATTACCTTGATGGCTTTCTCTGTAAAGCACTCAAACATGATGCATATCCTTTTTTTTGGGGGGGAGGAGAGTAATTGTTAGTGCTTCGAGATCTTTCCCATAATCAGCATCAATCCATGACTACTTAGGGGCTGTTAAACGTTCTCAAAGGTTCTTATATTGAGCGGTCAGGCAGGCATAAATCTTACTCGGGTTGTTCCTAGTTTTGGTCGCCAGGAACTAAATTGCTGTTACTCCGATGTATCTGCTACATCTCAGGTTCCAAAACGACCTATCGACTCCGATATTTGCAACTCTTAATTGAGAACAATTAGCTGTATAACAACTTTCTGACGTATTGTCAGTAGAGTGGGGATTACTTCTTATGCGATTGCTGCCAAATAAGCTCTCTAACCTCCTCAAGCGGCAAACTTAATTTTTTGGCAATTTGTTGGGGAGAGAGGTTCAACGCCCATAGATTAGTAATCTCTTGTCTCTGCTCAGACTCCATAAAGGAACCCCATAATAAACATCTAAATCAATAGTCGTTTAAGGTTATTTGACACTCCCCAGGCTTACTAATGGTCATGTCTCTCCCGTTAGGGACATTCGTGTAGTCCTAACGTGGCTTGCTAAATTCAATCGTTCTAATAGTCGAATTGTTTGCCAAGCCATATCGATCTCCCACCAGCGCCACCCAAACCGTGCTGAAGATTGAAAGGCATGATGATTGTTATGCCATCCTTCACCAAAAGTCAGTAGCGCGACCCACCAACAGTTCGTGGAGCGATCATCTAATCCATGGGTGCGATAGCCAAACTTATGACAAGCACTATTGACAAAGAAAGTACCGTGGAATCCGACAAACAAACGAACAAAGATTCCCCACACGACAAAAGGCATTCCACCTAGTCCGTACAGTAGAGCAGCTAGCACGACTTGCAGAACAATATAATGCTTGTGACAAAACTGATAAAACGAATCATCCGAAATGTCTTTTGTGAAACGGGAGAGTTCTGTTCTCATCGGAACTTGATGCATCACCCAGCTAATATGGCTCCACCAAAATCCTTCAGTTGAGTCATGCGGATCTCCTGAACTATCGGTATACAAATGGTGCATCCGATGATAGCCCACCCAACCTTTGACGCCGCCCTGACCAGCCAAAGTGCCACAAAAAATCAAGAAATACTCCAACAGCTTTGGAACCTGTAAACTGCGATGGGTTGCTAGCCGATGAAAACCAACAGAAATACCCAAACCTATGATCAGGCAATGTAGGGTTATGGCCATACCAACGGCTGGCCAACTAAAATTAGCGGGAATAAATGCCAATAATACTCCTAGATGAAGAGCTACTGTGAACGCAATCACATCCCAACGAGGATGCGATCCCTCTAAACTAATATCATTCAAATAGTCACCTCTTCTTAGATATATTGCTGTCTTCGTCCATATTGATGCTCAGTACACTATATTTTTGTCAGGTTATCCAAATTGGATAGCCGGCATACAGAGATAGAAGACAATTAGCCATTGCCCTAGAAAATCTTTGCTCACCCAACCAATATCAATAAGATTTAGACGTTTAGAATGTTCGACAAGCCTAACTTAGAGAAACATCATTCAAGTCGACATCATTCCAGCGGATATTCACTAAGTTTGTTTTTTTGATTTTGGTGTCTGTCAGATTTGTACCGACTAAAATTGCATCGGCAGGATTAGCATAAATGAGATTTTTTCTATTAAGATAGACATTAGGCTCTTTGGTATCTATACGGATATAGACAAGTTGGAGTTACCTAATTCCCTTCGTTCTACTTCTTGAAATTCTGACTCATCTATATAGGCTCCCTTTAAGTCTGCACCCCTGAGATTAGTTTTGCTTAAACTAACCCCTGTCAGATCGGCTCCTCTCAAGTCTGCACCACTTAAATTTACATCCCGCAAGATGCTTCCTCTCAAGTCTGCTCCTCCTAAATTAGCACCACTCAAGTCTGCTCCACTGAGATCAGCTTGCCTCAAATCTGCTCCACTCAGGTCAGAATCAATCATTTCTGCATCAATCAAGCATGCGTTGATCATTTCTGTATCGGAAAGCTTGGACTGATTCATCTTGGCTTGAGCCAGATGCGCTTTGGTGAGGTTTGACCCTTGTAGATTTGCTTCAACCAAGTGTGCTCCAGTCAAGTGTGCACCAATTAGATTGGCATTTGTCAGACATACTTTAACAAGACTTACGTGGCTAAAATCTCGTTTTCCTTCACTATACAGGCGTAACATTTCTTGAGCGTTCACATCTTGATTCTCAGAATGATTTAGTAAATTCATTAATAAAAGCTAGAGCTTTCAACACACCGGTCATCAACTACCAATAAATAAAAATATTGAGCTTTTAGAGAAATAACTCAAATAGCGTTTATATACCAGAAGAAGAATTACTCTTTCCCCGCTTCTAGTATAGCTAAATAATTCTTGCCAAAACCATATGAACATAACTCTTATTAATAGACGATAGGTATCACAATTTTCAAATATTGTATGCAAGAATTTGCCTTAGACGTATTTTGCTACTATTTATTCTTGCCTCCTTCATTTCTTTGGGCTTGCTGCTTTTCCAGAATTCGTATCTGTGCCTCTGCGACACGAGCTTCAGCATTTTTTTGTTTCCACTGCTGGCAAGTTTTATCAATGCTACGGGTTGCAGGTGGCGAAAACTTCTTGTGGCTGTATTTCCCAATACTAGAATTAGCTCTCATCTATTGAACCTCAATAATATTTGTTGATTGTTTGGGACTTTGTCACAGGAGACTGTCTGCTCTCAATCTAAGCTGGACAAGCTTTAAATCCCTACCCATACCGGCTCCTTAACAGACAGGTGAAATGACATCGAGAAAAGAATCCTGGGAAATGTTCAAAAAGATTCAATAATCTTTTTCTGAATATGGGGTGATGTCATTGCCGATAGAACCCCACCGTAATCTAGACTAAATTCAACTTCGCTGCCAATTTCCAGATCGCAACCCTTGCTATTGAGGACGATGTGATCGCTGCTAGAGCCGAGTATCTCTACATCGCTATCAGCACTTAATCCAGATATCAGAACATCCTGTCTTCCCAAAGCAATAATGGCTCTTGCTTGAATTCCCTGATCCATAATAACTGGAATATTCCCAAAGGCATCCTGACAGATCACACCAAAGGGTAAAGAAGGTTTTACCTTGGCCTCAATCACTTCCGCAATCAGCTTGAAGGCATTACGATATAATGCTGGAATCCCCTTGCCGCTGACTGTTTCACAACCGAGAAGAATAGATTCCCCAATGCGGAGATTGTTGATTCTTCCTGCCTTCTGGGTCGATTTACACCATTCATAGTTAGCCGAGTTGCCGCCCGAAATAACCGTGAAGCCTATCTGAAATTTTGCTTCAATTGCAGTCACTAATTCAGATAGCTCGTCCATATTTTGTGTGTCTGGCTTGATGCCACCATAACAAGCCAAATTGCAGCCAATGCCCATGATTTCAATGTTGGGTAGGCCCAAGACTTCTTGCACGAAGAGAGACAAATCTCCCGGAAGGATACCTTCCCGCAAATCGCCTAACTCCACCATCAGGATGATTTGATGGGTTTTATTTTGTTCCTTCGCATAGTGAGACAGGGCCTGAATCGTTTTCAGTTCTGTGTTTAGACTGACGTTCACACTCTCAATCACCGATTTGGCTTGGCTGAGCGCTGTACGCAGCAACACGAACTGAGCAATGATTCCCGCCTGCTTCATTCTGAGAATGTTTTCAATGCGCGAGTCAGCAATAAACTGGACGCCACCTCGCAGCATGGCAGATGCGATCGCAGGCTCCCCTAATGTTGCTTTAGTGACACCCATTAAAGAAATACCTTTCTGCCCATACAGCTCCGATAAGATCTGAGCATTATGCTGTATCTTCGGTAAGGAGATTTCTATCCTTGGCAAAAAGGCTGGCATCTCTCTCAATCCAAATACTTACCCCATTGCCAACTGCAAAACCTTTTCTAACCCCTCCAGCTTAATTTTTTGATTCAGTTGTGGAAAATGCTGGCCTAAAGCCTGAATCAGTTTTTGACACCCATCATTGAGCACATCTGTCGTGGGTAATCGAAAGTGGTTTTCATACTCTGCAATCACGCTCTGAGTTTCTATCTCGTTCATGTTTTCATGGCTGATCGTGATGGCGAGCACCTGAGATTGAGAGATCGATTCGATCAGTTGAATTTCACTCTCTAGGGTGGGCATCGCTAGGTGGGGAAAATCGCACCGAAACTTTCGGGCTGGTGGATGCTGGAGAATCACACCATCGGGCATACAGCCCTTCAAAATACCGACGGAACTCATAAAAGCAGGATGACCGACGGCACTTTGACCTTCCACGAGAATAATATCGGGGTCTTCATGATCAAACGTCTGCACCACAGCATTTTCTATTTCACCAATCACAAATTGAGATACGAGCGCATCAATGGAGGCCCCATATTTTGCCCCCTGCATCAAACCTGTTTGCCCGGTCGCCACCATAACAGACTTTATTCCTAGCCTGTTTAAGGCTTGATTCAGCTCCACTGCAGTGGTCATTTTCCCGCAGGCGCAATCTGTACCGAGGACAGCAATCACAGGCACATTGACTCTAAAGATTTGACCAGTGAAGACGTGCAGATCTTGAAGCTGAGGTGGTTTTCTAATATCTTTAATTTGAATACCGTGTTGCTCAGCCATACGAACAAACTCAGGATCTTCAGAGAAAAACTGGTGCAAACCGTTGATGATATTCATGCCCTTGGACATCGCTTCAAAAATCAAGAACCTTTCCACCATTGAGATACAGGCATCTAAGGGGGCTTTCCCATAGATATAGCAGTTCGGAACGTCTCGTAGCTGGCCCAAAGCTTCATCTAAGTTGGCAAAAATAGGAATGCCGTTTTCGCGATCGCCTAACTCTTCCCCAGCGTCTCTTCCCGCCAAAGTACTATCAATAACGCCAACGATGGTATACGTGTCAGAGTGCCGAACTAACCCTGAAGCCGTTTTCCCGTCTACTAAGCCAAACTGATTCTCGCAATAAACTAAAGCCGTTTCTTTAACGAATGGCATGCAATTAAACCTTTACAATTGTCTTTTAAATTCTCAAGAGACTTGTTGAGCTTGCTAAGCCTCGATACGATTTAGAGTTGATTTACATTTTTCTCGAAATAAACTCACAGGCACTGCGCTGCCTGAAATTTAGTCTTCGTATGATTTCCGAGAAGTCACGCAGTCAAGACTGCACAATCTAGTAAATTCTTTGGTTAGCGAAAGTAATGTGTGTATTGAAGCGAAAAGCTCAGATCCTAGCTGAACTTCTGTTGGAACTTATGCGTGCTCTAAGTGTAACATGTATTACTTTTTTAGGGATTATTCAATCGAGACCACACTTTTTAGCAATAGCCTATACCCTTTATCCAAAGAGAGTTTCAGGTTTTCCAGGTAGCGGCCATAGACCACCCAATCTGCGATATCGCGCCATTCTCTATACAAGTGCTTAATTCAACTACCAAGTTTAGTCATTTCAACGTTCAATGGATAGTTGAATTCTTATATAAGAAGACATTAATGGAAATCGCCAAAAATACTTCTATGCTAAGACTTCATTTTTATAGTGCATGTAAATGAGAAAAGCATCACATCCAGTTAACCCATCAAATTACTGAATTGTAGGTTAAAAGTTCTGCTCTTTTGCTTGAAATTACTTAGTAGTATAAAAACCTTGGGTAAAACTTTGTTCACCTCTATGGTATTCAAAATCACAGTTTGGTTCATTTATGGCCTACAATCAAAAAATTGAGTCCTAAATTATGATTCAAGGTCAAATCATTGCCATTGGCGGCGGGGGCTTTTCAGAAGGTTCCGAGCCGAGACTCGATACCTATATCCTGGAGCAGTGCCCAACTAGTAAACCGAAGATTGGCTTTTTGGGAACCGCCAGTGGAGATGCCGAAAGTTATCGACAGAAGTTCTATGCACGCTTTTCTCAACTAAACTGTCTACCAGCTCACCTCACATTCTTTCGCCGTACTCCCGACCTAGCTGATTGGGTTATGCAACAGGATGCTATTTATGTTGGCGGTGGCAATACTCTAAGCCTTTTAGCCATTTGGGAAGCCTGGAACTTGCCTCCATTGCTTAAAGAGGCAGCAAGAAATGGCACTATTTTAGCAGGCGTCAGCGCGGGAGCCGTATGCTGGTTTGAGTCTGCTCTAACAGATGCCAGAGCTGGAACACTAATGCCATTAAAGTGCCTCAACTTCATTTCAGGCAGTTGCTGTCCCCACTATTCATTGGAAGCGGAGCGTAAACCAACCTTCGAAAAACTCGTTAGGAATGGAGATATCTCCCCTGGCATCGCCATTGATGATGGTGCTGCAGCCCATTTCGTTGACGGTCAGTTGAAACACGTTATATCCGGCCATGATGGATCAGCCGCATACAAAGTTATACAAAGTCCTAATGGAGCTATGACTGAGCCACTTAAGGTAAACTCCTGAGAGAGCGACATAGAGCGTGAAAGACTCTCTATGGTTGCCACCCTCTATTTCGCTGTGGAAACTTCTCGATAAGGGCAACACCATATAGCGTGAGCTGCTTGTTACGTAGCCGTAGCTGATCTACACGAAGCTGCATCCCGTCCAAGGCAAACTGATCTAAATCCAGTAACTGATTTACATGTTCAGTCAGCATTTGACCTAACGCTACAGCCGTCGGATCACCACCGTAGGTCACCTCTACAAATTTCAGTTTGCGTCGGTTTTCAACCTCAACCCGAGCCGTAATATCAATTTCAAACAGTTGTTCAGCCTCACCTTGGCGAACCCAGCTTTGCATCCGCAGCGACTGATCTTCGTTAACACTAATCCGAGTCCTCTCAAACATCAGAGACTGTCCCTCCCATGAGAGCTGCTGGAGCTTCTCCTTGAGAAAGGGTGTATTGAAGGATTCCGTTAAGTTATCCTCGGTTAGCGCAATCCGCATGGAAGCCTGCGTCGGCTGTCGAAGTTGGACTTGCCCTCGAAAAAGAGCACCAAAGTCAATGGAGAGCGCCTGTAGATGAAACTCCATCTGGTCAACTTGAAGGCCGCTGTGCATCAGCAGTCCCTGCCCCACACAGTCAAAGCCATCGACGCTGCCCTGAAGCAGCTTTGCCACTGGCTCAGCCCTGACGTTGACCTCTAATAACTCTGTTTGCCTCAGCAACGCAGAAATGGCAGTGGTCACAACCTTGCTGACGAGTTGATCGCCACCCTGACGTTTAGATTCCATTGGAATTGATAGGTTAGCAATCATAGGTCTGTTGCTTTGTGAATGAGTCCTTAATATAACGCAAACATTTAAGAATGCAATTAAAAAATAGCAATATAGATTAAATTTGTTAGATTTTGTAGTCTTATCTACTAATTAGTAAGTTATCCTCACTAAAGCTAATTCAAGATAAGGACAGTGTCGTACCATCATTGACCTGGATGATGTGGTGTTGATGATGGCAGATACTGTCCTTCATCCGAGCCATACTCCTAGAGATGGACGATTTGGCCCATGAGCGAGTCGCTCAAGTCTTGGATTGAAACTCTTTGTATTGAGCATTCAGACCTCCTTCTGACCCAATTGTCCAACAACCAACCAAGGTAAGAGCCGAGGTGACTATAGTCGTAGAGCAGGAGCAAACCGAGTCTTGGGGGCCGTCATCCTTAGCACTTGCTCCAGGATGCCCGGTGCGATTCGGTTGCACCACACGGCCAAATGACTCTGCCATCCCACCAGGATTTCAGCCGACTCTTTTTCCAGACTGGCAACCAAAACCTGAGCCACCTTCTGGGGAGACGTTGGCACCACCCATCGGAACCGTTCTAGGTTCCGCACCATATCCGTTTCAGTCAAAGACGGTAACAGAGCCGAGACCCGGATGTTGTAGGGAGCTAGTTCTCCCCGAAGTGCATGGGTAAAGCCCACAAGAGCAAACTTAGTCGCTGAATAGGTCGCCATTGTCGGTGCAGCCACCTTACCCATCAAGCTCGACACATTGACGATTCGTCCTTCCCGCTTCCGGGCCATCCGACGAGCAATTAAATGAGTCACCGTATAAGTGCCCATTAGATTGAGGGCAATCTCTTCCTGAACGTCGGGAAGACGGGCTTGCAAAAAAGGCAGTTGATGGGCCACTCCAGCGCAATTAATCAATAGATGAATGGGGCCTTGATGCTGCCAAACGCGAGCCATCGCAATTCGGACCTCCCCGATCTGCGTTAAATCCAAAGGGACCAAGATGGCCTCTACGCCCATCTGTTTAATTTCCTCAGCCACCGCTGCTAATCGCTGCCGATCACGGGCGACCAAGACTAGGCGAGCAATTCCTTCACGGGCTAACTCCAGGGCAATCTCCCGACCAATCCCACGGGAAGCGCCCGTCACCAGAGCTGTTTTTCCAATCAGTTTCATGCTTCTCCTCCCACAAAGTCCAATGGATTATCAAGCTGTCATCCCTGCCATAGAATCAACATAGGCAACAGCACACACTCCCATCAGACGGAAAACAACAGGTCTATCAGGATTAAAAAACTTAAATTAAAAAAATCTTGGACTCAGATCGTCTTTAGTACATATACGCCCAGGATTACGCATGGGACGTTACGGCTAAGAGACAATGGGCAATTGACTTGAGATGAGCTTGAGGAAAACTCCCAACAAAAGTGAAGAAGGGCTAAACCAGAAAGACTGCTCAGACCATTCAAGTATGGCCATACTTGAATGAGATAGCCTCAGACTAGATAGATGTAGAGCATAGGTAGGTGCCTCCTTGATGCGAACATTGATTTTGACTAGGTATCAGCATCTAAGCTAGCACCGGGATCAGGGATCTGCATAAATTCTTAACTAAGGCAACTTTCTGTTACATTTCTTAGTGATATATTTATTAAGCTGAAGTCATTTCGTGGTGATTTGCCCTACCTGTGTTGCCTGCTTAGTATGCTTTAGGCTGAAATATAGATGCTAAATCGTGGCCTTGTAAAGTATGAGAAAGGCGGGCAGGTATTTAGAAAGATGAGAACCCTCAACTGATTACGGGTTTCCAGTTTTGTTGATCTGCAATGTTGGCCAGGGTGGCTGAAGCGATCATCTAAGCAATGCATCTGATACAGTGCCGAACTGTTCAAGGAATTCGGTATGGCACCCTAACCATGCCTATGCCAGGTTTAGGTGATGAGCATTGCCAACAAACGACAATCGATTCCTACACGCGATCATCTCCTACTGCGTCTGGTTGTATTGAACTTTCCCTCTCAACTTCAGCGATATTCAGAAACGGATAGTGATCCCACCACCATAAAAGTGCTCACCATCCGACTCCAACACAAAGCCCCCTAGCAATAGCCCCAACCACAGCCGCCCCCAGGATAGCTTTAGGTGCTTCTGCAATGCGACGAGAGAGTCACTACCATTCTCGGTGGCTGCTAGCCTTTGTGCGATCGCATCTCCTCCCACATCACTGGATAAGCGGAGCGCTCATCGACAAAATCTGAAAGAGTGGCTCTGGCAAATAGGGAATGTCGATTGCCTCACCCTGGTAACTGACGTGACGGAATGTGTCGGCCTTGAATATCCCGTGAGGAACCTGAATCACAACATCGCGCATCCACATCCCTAAACGATAATCAACGATGTACCCCTTGTGTTCCCCCAGCAGCTCTATCCAGAAGTGAAGCGGAATTTCCTGGCTTTCTACCCGACATGAACCGATGTAAACACTGTGTTCTATCGACTCTCTGGAGAGAACAGTATGGCATAAGCGAGTCATACCATCGCACTCGGTAGATGATGTATCCAGAGGATTGAGCAATGCTTCGATTTTTTTGAGATTTGTCAACGTACACAGCTCACTTCAATTTCCCGACTGTAAAAGCGATCGCTCTCCAACTCGAACCCACCAAGCAGCAGTCCCAGCCATAACCGTCCCCAAGACAACTCTAGGTGCTGCTGCAGTGCGATCGCAGAGTCACTACCTCCCCTGGCCCGCAATCGTTGTGCGATCGCATCCACCCAAGCCGCCACGTTTTCCTCCTCAATCACAGCAAATACCTCTTCCGGCTGCTGCAACTCCAGCTCCTGAAGCAACACCTCTTTCTCCACGATCGCAACCACAGAGTCCCCTTCCTCTTTTGGGAAAGTGCGCCTAGTGACAAGCTCAGGCTCAGCGAACAATTCATCGAGATCAAACACCATCGACTGACGGACCAGCACCTCTAGCTCTCCCAAGTCCAGCACCGGCCCCTCCTCACTGTGAGCCTGCTTCCAATCATTGAGCAGCATATCCGCTCGACGATTGAAGACTTCAGCAATCTGTAGAAAGGCTTCCCCAGCCATCTCTAACTGCCGCTTAGGAGACACCTGAGTCAGCATCAGATCTAACCCTAAGCACAACTGCTCAACGTTAGTCTGCTCAGGGTATTCCTCAGCTACGGCAAGCTGCTGCCAAAGATCGAGTTCTAGCTGAATAACACTCATTAATATTACTCAGGGTGGAGAGGACATGGACGGATCGGGCACTGGTTTGGATTCAACTCCACCGTTGTTTCAAAGCGGTCCAGCACAACATCCTCAAGCTGACCTGAAAAGCCTTTCAGTACCTCCCGCGAATACTGTTTCACTTGCATTCCTGTCCACCCCAGGCAATGCACAGGTTCAACTTTCGCAACCTGCTGTTGCCCGATCCACAGTTCAGCGGCGATCGCATGGAGGGGTGCATCCACCCTCACTCGATACAGATGCAGAATCGCAGCCGGAGTCGCAGGTACAGCCACCGTGATCTCTGGAATGATCTTGCCGGTTGCAATGGCATACTGCTTTTTCTTCTGCTTGTTGTAGCGATCGCGATTCCGGTACCCATGACGACGAACATGACAGACTTGCCCTGCCCAGCAGTCCTTCTCCTTCGCTTCAGTCACCGACAGCTTGGCACACCGCCGACATTTCTCTGCCAGGGGCCGAGCCATTGTCCTAGGCCACCTGCAACGTCTGCGGGACGGGCAAAGTCCACCCCTCAGCTTCATAGAAATCCACTAAGGACTCAATCGCTTCTTGCCCTTGCCGAGCTGCCGCTTCATAGGTGGTGCCATCCGTCACCGGCTGCGTCACCCGCTCAAAGTCCGGCAGAGACACCACAAAGCAAGAATCCTCATCTGACCATTCAATGATCATTCGATACTTAGTCTGCGTCATCGGGTAACTCCTTCAACTGCTGCAGGGCTTGAGAAACCTTTCGTTCCAGATAGCGGGGGGCATCGGCTCCATCCTTACGAGCCACCGTGATCACCTGGGGCAACCGGGGATGCTTCCAGTTATTGTGTGACCCTTTTCCCGACCGGACAATGAAGCCAGCCTCCTTGAGCATAGCCTTGATCTCTCGAATCTTCTTGGGCATCGAATCCTCTCGCTGCTTAGATTTTAGATTCTCAGATCATCTTACCATCTCTTATTCGTCATAGTTTAGTCATAGCTAAGATATTAGCCCAATATTTATTATTGAAATATGCCACTATTATAGAAGGTCCGCGAGGTAACGAGATGGCGATCGCTCCGAAGTCAATTCCCCCAGTAATGGTGGTGGCCATCCCGGTGGCGGAGGAGAGGCCCGAATCGAGGCAACGGCAGGGACGGCCCCGGCAAATTGAGACCCCTGCTGATATCCGCTGGCCGGTGGTGCAGGAGTTTCTGAGAGCGAGCAATCTAGCAGCCAACTCTCGGAAGCTCTATGAGCGTGAATTGAAGCGTTTTTTGGGCTGGACCCACTCTGCTTGGTCTGAGCTGAAGCTCCGGCAGTTGGGGCAGTACAAAGCCTATTTGATGGAGCATGAGGTTAAGCCGGGGAAAACGCTCTCGAAGAGCAGCGTCAATGCGGCTTTGACGGCCCTCAAGTCGTTCTTTCGGTGGTTGAATACGTTTCATCCTGAGCTGTGCCCGGAGAACCCGACTGAGGGGGTCAAATTCGAGCGGTTGCCGGTGCCGATGCCACAGGATATCTCGGCTGAGAATATGGAGAAGGTGTGGGCGGCGGTGGTCCAGCGGGGGCGTACTCAAGTGAGAGATCTGGCATTGCTGCACTTGCTGGCCAGTGGGATGCGATCCGGAGAGGTGGTGGCCACCAATGTCGGATCGTTTGATGGGCGTCTGATCTCGATTCCGATATCGAAGAATAAACAGCCTCGCTTGGTGCCCCTCAGCCCTGCGGGCCAGAAGGCGGTAGCGGAGTATTTAGACTGGCGGCGAGACCAGGGAGAGGAGCTGCAGCCTGACTTTCCTCTGTTTCTCTCTCAGCATCGCGGGTGGGGCGGCCAGCGATTGTCCTACCAGGGGGTCTATCAGATGGTGGAGGCGATTGGGGAGATCTCGGGGGTTCCTGATATTCATCCCCACCGGCTGCGGCACACGGGGGCTTCTGAGATGCTGCGGAAGGGCATGGACCCGGCCCATGCGATGCGGTTGACGGGGCACACGGACGAGAGATCGTTTCGGCGCTACACGATGGGGGCGGAGCAGGAAGCTGCGGTGGAGGCGTATTACCGCTCCATTGAAGAGTCTAAGGAGTTGGTGTATGCAAAGTCTTTAGATAGGAAGCAGCGGAAGCTGCTGGGGGGATTGGTGCAGTTGACAGGAAAGGAACCGTTGGGCCAAGTGGAGTTTGATGATGGGGACATTACTTTCGCAGAGCTTTGGCAGGAGAACATTGAGGCGCTGGAGCAAATGCTTGAGCTGGCCTACGGTATGCCGGAAATGTTTGGTGTGAAGGTTGCTGAAGAAGGACAATCGCCAGATATACAGTCTCAGGAGAGGGAAGAGGTTAATTCTCCTGAGACTGCACTAGTTGATCTGGAGTCTGGGCTTAAGCTACAGATGCCTTTAAGGTATGGGGACACCGCCGTTGAGCATCAGGCCCAGGTGCGCTTCAAGCTCTGGGTCGAAGGCCGTAAAAAATCGAAGGTCCGCAAGGAGATTGAGCGGCAGGTGTTCAGCGATGTTCAAGGCCAGAAGACGAAACCTCGGGGTAATGAGTACTTGCTAACTCTGACCTATCACGAGAAGGATGAAATATCGCAAATTATTGGTGATATGTTCTGGCGGATGGAGATGATCGCAGAGCTGGATAATTGCAAAGTGAATTGTGAGTGGGAGATGGTGGATCAAGTACTGGAGCTGGCCTCTACTGAGGAACCGCTAGACTGTCCAAAAATTACGGCTGTAGAAGATTCTTTAGATGCAGTCCATGTAACCAGCGTCTATCAATTGAAAATTACGCTTTTGGGAGTCCAGCCTAAGGTCTGGCGGCGGCTTCAAGTGTCAGAGGTCATGACGCTGGCCCAACTTCATCCAGTGGTACAAGCTGCGATGGGGTGGGAGGGCTACCATCTTCACAAGTTCTCGGTCAATGAGGACGAGGAGGATGAGACTCTTACCTTAGCGGAGTTAATTGGGAATGAGTTGTTTTCATTCTCCTACCTATACAACCTTGGTGATATGTGGCAGCACGAAATCGAGGTAGAAAAAAGGCTAGCAAGTGAGCCTGAGAAAACCTATCCAGTGTGTCTGGCCGGAAAGCAGGCTTGTCCACCGGAAGACTGTGGCGGGGACTGGGGGTATGCCCATTTGTTGAAGGTGCTGAAAAATCCCCGACATAGTGATCACAGGGAACGGAAAGAATGGGTTGGGAGCGAGTTTGACCCGAAAGCCTTTGACCTACAAGAGGTGAATCAAGCCCTAAGGGAGCTTGAGTATTCGTAAGGATTATGTGCTCACCCTTTCCGATAGCGACAAGAGCAAGATCCCTATGACCTTCGCTGACATACTCTGGCAGATTGAGGCGATCTCGGAGTTGGATGAGTGTTCGGCGAGGTGGAATGAGAAGTACTACAGAACCTGCAGTAGACCGATGGGATCAAGTAACAACAAGATAAATTGCTTCATTTAGATTCAGGATATCTTGACAAAATTGATAATAACGTTATTATCCTGGCAGGATTTATATAGTTTTAGAATTACATTGAGGTGCCTGAATGGCTACTGCCACACGAGAGAAGCCTCGTGCTCCCAGACGAAAGAAGTTTACTCCACCTACCAAAAAGATCGTCATTGCCTTTCTCAGTCAGAAGGGAGGTGTAGGAAAGACAACAACAGCTGCACATGCTAGGGACTGGTTTGAACAGTTTGGTTCCGTAGGATTTGTAGATGCAGATGCCCAGAGAAGCAGTTCGAGATGGCTCTCTGCTATTAGCGCAGACATTCAGTGCTCTGTTATGGGTGATGCAAGAACACTTCTTAGAGAACTTCCGAATGTCAAACAGCAGTACGATTACGTGATCGTTGATGCTCCAGGCAGCATGGAGGAAGTCTCAAGAGCCATCTTGAGCCGATGCGATATCGTAGTTATCCCCTGCCAAACTTCCCAGCTTGACTTGGATAGCAATGATGACACTATCGAGATGGTTGAAGTTGCTCAAGACATCCGGGGTGGATTGCCAAAAGCAGTCATGTTTTTCAATCGGGCGCAAGAGGGCACTATCCTCCTACGCGAAGCCCTTGAAGCAACAGATGAAGACAATAAGGTAAGACAGCATGTGTTTCCACTTGATACAGTCATCTATCATCGGACGTGCATCATGGACGTTCCGGGGCAAAGAACTACTGCACTGAGAGAATCCCAACGTTTAGAGAAAAGCCGTAAGAAAAGAGGCGTGAAGAAAGTCAAAAAACTCACGTCGATTGAAATCGCTCGTAATGAGTACTGTCAGCTTTTTGAAGAGATTACGGAGATCATCAATGGCTAAGCGTCGTTCGTTAACGTTGCAAAGAGAAAAACATACGGAGGAAGCCTTAGAAAATTTTGTCCTCAACGATGGCTTTCTAAATCGTGACGGGCTACCGGCATGGAGCCAGTCCCCTACTCTTGAAATAGAATTAGAGAAAATTCTTCTACCTGATTTCCAACTCAGGCTCTACTATGACCGCATCAAAATTGAACAAATTAAGGCAACAATTCAAGCAGTAGGGATAAAAGAACCACTGCTTTTAAGACCAACAAGTGAAGCCTCAGACCATTTTGAGTTGATTGCTGGCTCGCAAAGACGATTAGCGGCAGCAGAACTAGGGCTTACTACTGTCCCTGTAAAAGTTGATGAAGTAGATGACTTTACAGCCCTAAAGATAGCAATTATCGAAAATGAAGCCCGTTCAGACATCAATCCTTTCGAACGTACTCGCGGAATTATTCAGTTACTGTCCGTCGGTTTAGACAAGGACACCGATGAAGTCGCTCATGCCCTCACTTCATTATTTAATGCAGAGAATCGAGGTGGTGACAATAACGTTATTATCACTGCCAAGCAGAGAGAATTCATCATCTCAGTATTTGAGGAGTTGGGATTGAACTGGAAGTCATTCGTAGCAAACAAGCTTCAGCTTATCAACCTACCAAATGATGTAATTGCTTTTCTGGAGGCAGGAAAGCTGTCGTACACCAAAGCGATCCGTATCGCCAGAGTTAAAAATGAGGCAGAACGTAAGGCTCTGCTCAAAAGTGCAGTTGATGAAAAGCTTACGGTCAAAGAGATTCAGAATCTAATCATCACCTCCACAAAAAACAACGCCAACAATAACAGTGTAGTGCTGCGCGATCGTGCACGATCTATTCTCAAGAAGGCAACTAGCCCAAAATTGCTGAAGGACAAGAGAATAAGAAGGAAAGTAGAATCGCTAACAAACCAACTAGAATCACTAATTCTTGAATCAGAATCTAGTGCTTAGGCTGATCTCCGAACCGAAAATCGTCTATGGCTTACCCCATCTCAGCAACTCGGCTAAAGCTATACAAAAGCTGCCCCCAGTCCTACTACTTCCGCTATGAACGAGGATTGAAGGAACAGTCTGTCTTTGGTTCTCCTGCACTGGGTAAAGCTGTTCACGCAGCACTCAAAGATATCTACGAGCAGTGGAACTATGCATACCCCATCCCCAACCTAGAGTGGTTCTCACAGTGTTGGCAATCGCACACTGTTGACCTGGGCAAATCAAGTAAACGACGGCTGGCGGATGCTGCAGGAGTACTACGAGAGATACGTAGAGCCAATGCCGATGATGAGAAAACCCCTTGGAGTAGAGCAGTCAATCAAGGGGTCTTTTCGAGTTGGCTACTACGAGTTTGTCATTCGGGGCCAATACGATCGTCTGGATTATGTCGATGATGGATTAGAGCTGATTGATTATAACCTACATTCCGCAGGTAGTACACTTTTCTAGGAGCCATACTAGAGAAGGGTTACAGGGCCTATCAAGAATCGGCTCTGTTCCATCAATCCAGGTTGCATCACCTGAAAAAACAGATCACAGACTCTCTAGAAGCCAGATTGGAAAAGCAATACAGGTTAATCGGCCACCTGTATCTCAACGCTCTGAGGGAGGTATTCTTGAATTTCGGGATAAAGCTCAAAGCCTTTACTGGAAAAGGCTTACAAGAATTCACTAACCTGCGGAATGTAGGTTATAAGACCACAAAATTGGTTAGCCCACCGGATGCTGTAGATATTCAGTTGGGCCTCTACGATTTACTTCTCAAACAGGCTTATCAGCAGGCTCTCCACAAGCTCAGTCTCATCTACCTACGGACGGGTGAGAAAGTCACCTATGAAGTCACTCCAGAGCACCGAAAAGAGTCAAAGCGACTCATCGAAAAACTAGCGGTTAGTCTACAGAAAGAGGATGAATGGCGACCGAAGAAAGGAGAACAGTGCGATCGCTGTAGTTATCAGCGCTATTGCTCTGTAACAGCAGAAGTGCCGGAGCCGATACCCGATACCGCCAGAAAGCCAAAGGGAATGCAGTTGTTGCTGCCATTTTGAGGTGAATCATAATGAATACAAACACACAGAATCGGCAAGCTGCGAAAGTAGCTCTCCGCAATGCTCTCTGTAGGCGGCTATAAGGTCTGAGATAAGCAACTTAACAAGTATTGAATTTTGGTCATTATTTACCTGCCATAGTAAATTACTAAAATACCCAAGTACAAGCGTGTTGGCAGTTTGATATGCGATGGTAATTTCCCCAGCATTAATAAATCAATATAAGATAGCTAGAAGAATTTACGTTTAGCCCAGCAGACCTTATGGCCACCTACTGGACTTCTTTGCTGAGGAATACCGAAGTCAACATCACTGCTGCCGAGGTTACGCGAATATGCAACCCTATGAACCCATCATATTAGGAATTCAATTGTAATGAATTATACTTTTCCCATAGCTTTTGGCCTAGCTCTAGGCATGACAGCTATCGTAATTCAGCCATCCCACGCAGTTTCCCTTAACTTCGATGTTGACAATTTTACAGGAAATTTAGCTGGTGAAGACCTATCAGGTTCATTCGAGTTTGATGACTCTGGCCTAACTGGTACGGGTAACGAGTTTGCACCCGTCTCTAGCCTAAGCCTAGAGTTTTTCAACACCGTATTTACAGAAGCAGATGCTGTGTCAGGTCCAGAAGTTGTTTTTTCTGACAATAAATTTCTGGGGCTAAGTTATGTAGGAGAACAAACAAGTCCAACGGATCTAATCTTCCTTTCCTTTGCGCCAGGTCCATCCAGTATTGATGGATCACAGTTCACTTACAGCACACTCAGTGTAGGTGACGGAACTGGAGATGTTCGTTATTCAGAAGTTCCTGAACCCAACGGCGTTCTGGGTTCAACAGCGGTTCTGGGACTGATGTTGCTGCTGCGTAAAAAGCTAAGGCAGTAGCTGAGGCCATCGCTCAAGTCTCGTTCTAACGGATTTGCTGTATTACTACAACTTCGGCATGTAAATCTCAGGGTTCTGCTGCAGGGATTGGATCTGGAGATGGTAGGTCGAGATCTTTGCCACTGCTAGCTTTCAGTTATGCTTGTTGACCGCCCGTTCAAACATCGTCAGTACCCACCCTGCATTATTCTGTGGGCAGTGCGCTGGTATCTTTGCTATCGACTGAGTTGTCGGGATGTTGCTGAAATGCTAGCTGAGCGTGGCGTTGAAGTAGACCATACCACTATCTATCAGTGGGTTCAGCGATATGGACCTGAACTCGATGAGCGCTGCCGTCCACACTTCCGGCCAACCAACGACTCATGGAGAATCGATGAGACATACATCGATATTCAAGAGCAGTTCTATTATCTCTGGAGAGCCATCGACTCGTCGGGCTTCATGCTCGACTTCTTGCTGACAGCTAAGCGAGACACAAAAGCTGCCAAACGGTTTCTGAGTAAGGTCTTGCAGAGAGAACATGTAGAGCAGATGCCCAGAGTCATCAATACGGATAAATACGCCGTCTATCCAGGTGTAATTGAGGATCTTCAGGAGTCAGGTGAGTTACCCGAAGAAACGGAACATCTGCCCGTGAAGTACCTCCATAATATATTGGAACAAGATCACAGATTTATAAAACTCAAAGTGAAGGCAGGGCTTGAATTTCAAAACTTCTGGAGTGCCAAGCTAACGATTCGGGGATATGAGACGATGAATGCGATTCGCAAGGGTCAGATTGTCGGTATTGAGAAAGAATGTCTTCTTTCTCAGAATCACTTCATTTCAGAGATCTTTGGGATTGCTGTCTAAAAATCAGGGTTAGGCTCCCATTCTTGCGCCCTGGAACGTTAACGCAACAGAACCCTTAGTAGTAGTAAAATATTTTTCTTCTGATTAAAACGGTAGCCCCTTTATGGAAACGTCTCAACAGCGGCTAGTTGTGCAGGTTGCTCGCTTTTTTCCAGAGGGGGTGTTCTATAAGCGGACGGCTGAGAAAGTCATTGCTTTG
Organism: Acaryochloris thomasi RCC1774; assembly: GCF_003231495.1. NCBI lineage: Bacteria > Bacillati > Cyanobacteriota > Cyanophyceae > Acaryochloridales > Acaryochloridaceae > Acaryochloris > Acaryochloris thomasi. The sequence continues at coordinate 14,811 of NZ_PQWO01000027.1, read as the reverse complement.
ACCATTGATGATCTGCCGACGCCAAATGAGATTGATGATGCTTCATCTCGGATGATTTTGGATGCGATCGCAACCCACAATCAAAGTATTAAAAATTCGAGCGATCATGTGCACGCAACTTTTTTCATTATCAGCGGTCACTTAAGCAACCGAGACACTCTTTTAAATGACATCGTTGGACAGGGACATGAGATTGGGAATCATGGAACAGCAGACGAGACAGCTGCGATGCTGGAGTCTGAATCGTTCAATACGCAGTTCAAAGCAGCCCATCGACGAATCACTCAGCAAATTACAGCGACACCTCATCCGCCACTGCGATGGTATCGCCCAGGGCGAGGACTGTACAAAAAAGCGATGCTGAGCACTCTACAGCAGATGCCGGACTATGTGCCCCGGTTTGCCCTCGCTTCAATGCTTCCGGTAGATACTTTCAAACCCACTCACGATGCTGCTTTTACAGCCTGGTACGTTAGCCAGCACTTCTTTCCAGGTTCAATTTTAGTCCTGCATGGTGGTTCGCTTGAGCGCTGTCAGCAAACAGCTAAAGCCTTGCCATCAATCCTTTCTGAACTCCATCAGCAAGGTTATAAGGTTGTAACGCTTAGCGAGTTATGGGACAAAGAACGTTGGACGCAAGAACGCTAGCTGTATCAGCCAGATTTGGCTAAGGCGCTATTTTGAATCAGCCTCTAGAATTAGACATCTAGATGTAAGAAGTTGATCTAGTGGCCAGAGCGGCAGTTGGGCGCTCTCTTCCGGCGCTTAGTCTAGACAAGAGATATTGCTGAAGGAGATCGCATCGCAAAAGTATCCTTGCAATCCATTGTGTTCTGAAGTTCTTGCTTCGCATACGGTGTATCGCTATCGCCCCTCCCGTTGCGTCTGGTTGACCAGAGAACGTACCGGCCATCTTGCCGAAAAGAGCGACGGGTACCTAGCAACGAACGGTCTTGATCTATAGCTTCGTTTCGTTACAGCGTCATGGGAGCTACGGGTTCAATGTCAGGATTAACGCCACCAACCTGAATGGTTTGAAGTATCCACACTTCTCCTCCCCTTTTTAGAAAGGCTTCGGTTACTTTATCGCTGGCCAAACGCGGCAGCAGCGTTCGCCAGGTAACTAAGCCGCGAATTAGATTTTGGACAGGATGATCTCCTAACGTGCTGCCCAATACGTTTGCGCTTTTTTCCCAGTCGGCGCGGGCTGTTCCCCACGGGAGCAGGATCTGCTTAAAGTCTTCGGTAAATTGCTCTAACCGATCAAGCCTGCGAGCCTGGTCGGGCTGCTGCTGCTTCCACTGCTCGATATTTGGATGGGTACGAATCGATTCAGAGATATAGCGCAGCGCAGCATATAAAGCTTGATTGGCATCTTGGGCGCAATTGTTGGCTGGCCCGACGAAGGTCGCGCCAGTGCCGTCGCCAATCCGATAGCGAGCCGCCATAATTTCGAGTTCATACATCACGCAATCTAAGGGCGATCGCTGCCATCCTTCGCCACGATAGTCGCTGACAAACTCGTCTAGCTTGATTAAAGTATCAGCCACCGGGCGCAGTCCCAAAAAGCCAAAGGCGCGATCGCCCATATAGCGAGACCAGTGCAGGCTACCGGCAGTTAACCCCTCAGAATTTTGAGTATAAATTTGGTGATAAACGATCTCAAATCTCAGCTCGCCAGTTAACGGTTCGCGAACGACCTCAGCCGTACCGTAGACAAAATGCCCAAAATAAAGCGGTGTTTTGGCGGCAGGTTCAGTTTTGTTGCCACCGATACCGCCGTATACATGAATCAATAAGGCCCGCTGGCCTTCAGCCCAGGTTGTTCCTTGGGTCTGAACTGAAAATGCTGGCTTTAGCAAAGCAGAACGCGCGGTTCCTTTGTTATCTTCTATGTGCCTCCAGGCCTTTTTCTTAACGTACTCTCGAGCGGCTTTCTTGCCAGTCAAGACCCGATCCGGTTTGGCCTGTAGCAGCTTGCGCGGCGCTATTGCCTGAACGACAAACAGTCCTGAGTCGTCCTGCGCACCATAGATGTACCACCCTAATTCATTTAAAGGCGAATTCTCGAGACCTCTACGGGTGGAAGGCTTCGTATCGTTGTAGTTCACAGGGGTCTGAGGAACCTTTACCGTCTCTTTAAGACCGTCAAATTGCCCTGTGGCTCGGTTGAAATGAATCACTCTGAAACCATCATTTTCCGGCTCTGGTGGATTTGCGACTGGCCCGATGAATTGCACTAGCCCGTAGTAGCGTCCGGTGATTTGTACTGGCTCACGCTGGATCACGAGAATCGGTGATAGGGCGCTTTTCCCTTCTCGCTCAGCACCATGCTGCTGAACTGTCACTGACCGTGGCAACATCACCGTTACATCGTCGACCGGATGAGCACCTGCGAGCGATTCTAAAGGGTTAACCAAGCGCCAGTGGTTAAGCCGAGTCGGATGAATGTTACCGTCCCTGACGCTGGCTTCGGCTTGGGGGCTGAAGTGTATGTCTTTGTTCACGGCGTGGACATATGAGCGCGTTTCGGGTTCGTCATCTAGCTGTAGCGTCACGATTTTGCTGACTAGATGCTGAAACCGATCAGGCGCATGATGCACTTCAAACAGAACGCCGTGGGGCTGCCGCCGTTCTGGAGCCGGTAAGATTAACCGTCCCATCCAGGGTGCGATCTCTCGGTAATATTCCGACGGCAGTGACTGGTGAATCGGATAAGATTCTGCTCGATTAGCTGCGATCGCCCGGTATCGCTCATAGTCGCTCAGCTTAGGCTCCGGTATTGAGTGGCCTTTACGCTGACTCTCAGAATCTTCTAGCAAAATGGCCGTCACTAGATCAACTGTTTGCTGCAAATGGGTGCGACCATCCGGCAATTTCTGATCGGGGTCCATAATGCCTCCAGGGACCTGATGTCCAACGGGGCCAAGTGAAATGAGACTTACTTTTCCTAATCGCTTCGCCCGATTCCAGTAAGACAGAGAATAGATAGCCCAGCGTTTTGGAAACATGACCGGCCCGATGCGCTCAACTGCATCTTTCTCACCCGATAGGTGATAGAGGTGTTCGAGTTCAAGAATATTGATGTTGCCGCTCATCACTCCGCCTAGCGAAATCACGTCAATGGGCGCTTTCAATACACCCTGCAGGAGTGAAGCCGTTGCGATCGCCATTTGTCCACCGCCGCTGAAGCCAATCAAGGTAATGGGAAGGCCACTATCGGGACGGTAGCCCCGCTGTAGCAAGGTCTGACAAACCACTTTTGCGATTCCCCGATTGTAGATTGGCCCATAACGCTTGTCGGCAGAAACTGCGACAATCCAGGCGTTGCGAATATTGACGAAGTAACTGAACAGGCTTGAAGGATGGTTGATTCTAAACGCGTTAATCCAGCGCCAAACAAATGATAAGGGACGATTTATGGTGAGCGGACGGTTCCGCACTGAATAGGACATGATGCCCTTGATTAGAACCACATCCTCTGACAAAACAGACTCCAGCGCATCGAAAAAGTCTTCAACATCGGGCGTATGTTCAAACTCCGATTGGTTGATGCCGTCCAGAAAAACGATATAGCGGGCAGCCGTTCTTTGAGTTTGGGCAGCATGAGTCTCGGCAGACTGGGCAGAGGTCAGGAACTGTGTCTCTGAGAGAACACCTGAGAGCGCTTTCGTATCGGCGGAGACATCGGACACATCGCCCCAACCTGCCCACCAGCGCAGCGCTTCTAAAGGCGATAGGAGTGCGGTGGTCACAACAGCAGTCACGGCAATCCAGCCTAAGTCGAACGCGAGTCCAAAGATGTTAGTCAGGCTATTATGCCAAGCAAACCACCAATGCCGGATCGGAGACAAGAGAATCGCTGCAGTGAGGGTACTCACAGCGAGAGCTAGAAGGCCAATCGAAACGCTGATAATATTGCGTAAGCTGTAGCGGTCAGAAGATGGTTTTCGTTTGAGCTTTACCACTTTTGCTGACGTGGGTTTCGCTGTTGAAAATAGTTGAAACTCTTGAAAGAAATCTTTGAGCTTTTGGGTGTCAGTAATGAGTTCGACACCTGCTGCTTTAGAAGCAATCCAATAACCTAAGCGAACAATCGGTTGCCCTAGTGTACGCTGCAGCACCCAAAGCGTTACCCAGCCCAAAGCTACGGTGCCGAAAGACTGCCATAGGCTAGCACCGCTAATCGCCGCGAAGCCTACGACCATTGCTAATAATTGCCACAGTGATAAGGCTGCCAGAATGGGTTCACCAAAATAGGGCATGGCCCCAAACGCACTAAACACAAGCGGCGCATAGCTAAAGCCCAAGGTGCGCGCCAGATCGCTGAAAGTCGCTTTAACGGTGAATGGAGCAAAGCTAATTAGCCAGGTGCTGCATACGAGAAACAGGTAGCCGAACACAAACAATATGGCGCTGATGAGCAAGCTGAAAAAGAGGCGGACTGGCTTGACGCGGTTGGCAAACAGAATCACGCTGTGTGCAATCGCCTGCGAAAGCCCTGCTGAAAGAACCACAATCAGCACAATGATCGATCCTTTCGGCATCGTTTCAAGCTGTCTAAAAGCATCAACATTGAATGCCAGCACCCAGCCCAGCAGCTCCCAAAATCGCCCCAGGGCAGTTTCGTTCATTAACTTTAGCGTCCTGTTTCTAGTTTTCTGTAAAACCTGAAGGCCTGCACCTCAACTCAAACTGATTCGTTTGGTTAGAGGCCGATCGCAAAGCCAAAAGCATTGCGATCGTCTAAATATAGTCAAACAAAACGCTGATACCGACCCAAACGCTCATTGATACACCGTTCTAAACAGCGATAGACGATGACCATACCAAAAGAAGTGCAACAGTCACTAGATAGCGATCTCATCAGCTTTGAGTAGCGATACAAAGGTAACGGAAAGGTTTCAGGGCGGGAGCTGCTAATCGATGGAATCGTCTGCTGTTTCGACAACTTCAATAGTCTCTGTGCAGTTAGCGTTGATTCTGGCTTGGCTCGAGAGGTCTTGAATGATCGCTTGTGAGGGAGCGCGGGGAGAGGTTCAGGGTATCCTGAGCTTGAACCTCTCCCCGCGCTTTTACACCCTCCGTCGCCAAAACAGCAAAAATCACAGCAATCGCAACTTCAGCAGTGGGTGCGATCTCATAAGACCGGTCGAAGACTATTGCAACTGCCGTAACTCAGCAGACAGTCTATGTCGTAGCGCCGAGGTCAGTGGTGTAGTCATAGACACCGGCTATAGCGGCGATTAAGCTATGAACGGGCTACCCAGTATCAAGCCCGTCTACCGGCTGAAATAGACATCAATACCATCTGAAACCATTGACGCGACAAAACTATGAGACAAAACCAACTATTAGTAAGCCGCTTTGAAGTCCTGAAAACTTTAGGCAGTGGTGGGTTTGGAGATGTTTTCTTAGCAAAAGATATCCATTGGCCTCAAAAACGCATCTGCGTTGTGAAGCAGCTTAAACCCATCGACGATAATCCAGCAGTCTATCAGATAGTCAAAGAGCGCTTCCTTCGAGAGGCCGTTTTACTAGAAGAGTTGGGCAATGGTCATCCTCAAATTCCATGTCTGTATGCCTATTTCGAAGATCAGGGTCAGTTTTATCTTGTTCAGGAATTTATTGAAGGCGATACTCTAGCTGAGCTTGTCAAAGTTGAAGGATACCTCTCGGAAGAGCGAGTCGAGACAATTCTGCTGAAGGTGCTTGACGTTCTGGACTACATTCAGCAGAAGCGAATTATTCATCGAGATATTAAACCTGACAACATCATTATTCGCCGTACGGATCAGATGCCGGTTTTGATCGACTTTGGTGCGGTCAGAGAGTCAATGGGCACAGTCATGAACAGTACGGAAAATGCTAAAAGCTCGATTGTGATTGGTACGCCTGGGTACATGCCTCCGGAGCAGGCTACTGGGCGTCCGGTTTACGCTAGTGATCTTTATGCGTTGGGACTGACTGCAGTTCACGCGCTGCGAGGCAAGGCACCTCAGGAGCTAGATACAGATCCGATGACGGGTGAAATTATCTGGAAGCAAGGTTTTGTTCTAACAAATCCGATTTTAGCGAGTGTTATTGATAGGGCGATTCAGTCCCACGCCAGTCAGCGGTTTATGACGGCGACCCTGATGAAGACGGCCTTGCAATCGTCTCCAGATTTTCCCGAAACTGAAGTGGTTCAGGTCCGCGTTCCTCAGGTTCCCGCAACCGAAGTTGATACGGGGGTGGGGAGTGTTCAGGGAGCTGGGGGTAAAACTTTGGGTCAGCAGAAGCCCTCGGGATCGCAAAAAATGCTATGGGGCGGATTGGTGGGGGGCGTGGTTGCAATTGCTTCCACCGCATTCTATCTCCAGCAGCAAGCTGCACACCAGAAGCAGATCTCAAATATTCCTGCAGAGGAACCTGCCGTTCTAGAGCCGGTTGCGACAGAAACACGTGACTCCCAAAATTCTCAGGACGAACTTCTGGAAACGGAGCCTCAGCAGGATCTCGAAGAGGAGCGCCGTCAAGCGGAAGCTCGTAGACAGGAAGAACTTGAAAGACAACGGCAGCTTGAAGCCTCTCGTACCGAGCCGCCTCAGGTGTGGCGATCTGAAAGTAATCTCACTCGACTGGTGAACCTCAAGCAAATTTGCTTGGGAAATGAAGTCATTAATACAGCCCAAACGGTGTTTGGCTATGAGAACACGCCGCTGACAGGCGCGCTCTCTTTCCCGAGGCCGAAAACAGGCGGATGCAAAGGTGGCGATACGCTCCAAGGAAGCTTTAACCTCAATGGCAGTGCAGGTCGTTGTAGTGGGACGATTACCGTCACATGGCAAAGTAACGAGGATGCCTTTATTGCCTGGGATATTGGCAATGTCGGCCCCAGTTGTCCCGCAACAACCAACTACTGGGAAATCAACACCTACCCAGTGGCGCTTTAGTTGCGACCGCTTCACTGAACAACTCTAAAAGTTGTTGGATGAGTGACTGCACGAAGAAGATTATTTGGGACGGGTTTGGGAAACGTGCAGTACTTATGGAGTCAGCATCATCAAGCTGCGTACTTTGAGAGTGGTAGATTTCATTTGATCTACTCCGAACAATAGGGTTGTTATCAATTTAAGATAGTGTCGACCGCTCATCCGTCATCAGCTTAGGCTCTGGAAATGTATTCAGTTATGATGCAAATGCTCTCGCTCCTCTGTGGATTGCTGCTTGTTGGGCAAACGGCCTGTGTGCGAACGACAACGGAGGGGCAACAGTCGTCGCAGCAGGTTCAGAGAAAGAGTGCGGTTCAGGCGAGGCCAGCTCAAGAAGACACAAAAACATTGCGAGACATTTTGGAACAGGACGACCTTCTCGCTCAGATGCAAGCTTGGAACGGTAAGGCTCTGTTTATCAAGGTTGATGACGCTCAAGATCCACCTCGGTTTCAGTCCTTTAGTTTTCGCGCTCAGTACGAAGATACAAACCAAAATCAAAAACAGGATATTGAGGATGAGGGATTTTTCAATCCGGCTTCTACTGTTAAGGTTGCAATCTCAGCTTTAGTTCTGGAGCTACTCAAGCAGAAAAAGATCGGCAAAGCAGCAGAGTATCGGGTTGCAGGGACATCACCCTGGTTCTCAATTGAGGACGATCTTGAGAGAATGCTGGTTATTTCTGACAATGATGCAGCCAACCGCCTGATTTTACTATTGGGATTTGAGTCTCTTAACGAAACTATGAGAGCCAAAGGTCTCGAACAGTACGCGGTTACCCGTCTGATGCTTGATCAGGGGACACTCATTGACTCCCCCGCTATGGAGATTCGATATCAAGGCAGACTTAGCCAAATTCCAAAACAAACCGTGACAGATCAATTTGACTGCTATGAAGTAGGCGAAAAAAGCGGAAATTGCGCTAGCGCTCATGACCTAGCCGGGATTTTGATGCGATTGGTTTTTCCTCAAGCATTTCCTCCTGAGCAGCGCTTCGACCTGCGGCTCGAAGATCGTGAATGGATGCAACAGGTGATGTCTAAAACCCCCCAGGAATCAGGGCTGAGCTTTGAAAATACTTTCTGTCGCTTCTTGGATCCTTTGGGCAAGAAGTTAGCCAGCCAATCCGGCAGACTGCTGAGCAAGTGCGGAATTGGCTTGTTCTCCCATACATTCTCAGACACCAGCTTTCTCAAAACAGACCAAGGCCAGAAGTATTTTATTGTTTTTTCTGTTACGCCGCCTAGAAGCATCAATAAAACTGAGATCATCCACTGGCTTAACCAAACGAGTCAATCTATTGTGATGCAGTTAAATGCAATGGTTCAAACTCGGGCAACACAGCTCTAAATCATAGTGTGCCTTTGGCTCAAGAAGTCTGCAATCGATAGCGTGCCCATGCACCACGTACAGTCCGCCCTGGAACGAGAGGTTGCAATCGACATCGGTTGGGGACGGTTACGAGATCTGCAGACCGGCGAGTACAAGAACAGCCTCTACTATGATGCGCTGCCCTTGGTGGAACAACTCGCCCGATAGCACCCAAAATTACGATTGAAGCCTATCGGAACCCACGAGAAAATCTTGGTTTGCGATGGCCGAAGGCCGGTCGGAGACCATCGCACTTTTGCCACGATTGGAACCCACAACTTCCTGACATCGGATGATGGCTCTCAGGAACGAGAGGTGAGCCTACGGACCACTGACCAGAATATGATCTATCAACTGCTGCAGAACTATGAGGGAGCACCTGCAATCTCGCCAGTAAAAGCACCGCTTCTGAAATTAAAGAACAGCCTCACCGAACTATCCGCGTAGTGATTTCACCACTGTTCTGTCATCGATAATTTGTAATGATTGATACCTGATGATTTTCTGCAGTTGAGACATCCATGCAAGAACAAGAACAGTACGCCGTTCCCGCCGCTCGCAATGTCGAAGGTATCCAGAAGTCCTACAAGAGCGACGCCCAACGGATGCGGGCCAAGAATGCTCAAGCTAGACTCGCTGCCAAGCACAGAGCTGAGCGAGATCAAAAACAACGGGATGCGATCGCACAGATTCCGGCAGAGCACCGGATCTAGAATAGCTTACGTGGACTGAGTATAACTAAACTCTCGACCGATATTATGAGCGTCGGATAAAACGGCTCAATTTAGTTGTTTGGGTCAACTTCCAGGCGCAAAAGCTGACCCGAGTTAGCATCAGTTAGCACATATAGATACCCATCTGGCCCCTGGCGGATATCACGCACCCGCTGGCCGATAGTGATTTGGGACTCCGCTGTCACGCTCCCTGATTCATCTAGTTCGAGCCGTCGAATGCTACGGGAGACAAGTCCGCCAGCGAACAAATTGCCGCGCCACTGCGGAATCTGATCTCCCGTATAAATGGCTAACCCCGAGGGCGCAATGGAAGGGGTCCATACGCGCTTTGGATCTACCATCTCAGGGCCAGTGGTTGCCGGGGCAACGGCGCGATTACTAGTGTACTCCTGACTGAATGAAACAACGGGCCAGCCATAGTTTTTGCCGGATTGCACCCAGTTCAGTTCATCGCCGCCGCGTGAGCCATGTTCGGTCGCCCAAACTCTTTTCCGCATTGGATCATAGGTCAGCCCCTGAATATTGCGATGGCCATAACTCCAGACGGCAGGCGCGGCCCCCTCGGTGGATACATAGGGATTATCCGCTGGAATAGTGCCATCATCTTTGATGCGAATGACTTTACCAAGGTGGCTAGCGCGGTTTTGGGCTTGTTTACGGATTAGATCACCATCAAGTTTGACGGGCGGATTGCCACCATCACCAATAGAAATCAATAGGGTCTCGTCCGGCAGCCAAGTCAGACGCGAACCAAAGTGTTGACCACCACGCTTGGTTTGGGCAACCTCGAATATCACTTGCCAGCCATCAAGCTGCTGACCGTCAAACTGAGCGCGGGCGACGCGGGTCCGATTGGCGTCGCGGGTGCCGTGGGAGTAGGTGAAATAGACCCAGCGATTGTCGGCAAAGCGGGGATGGATGGCAATATCCATCAGCCCACCCTGTTGAGTCGCAAATAATTGTTGCGCGGTAATGGTGGAAACGGCTGTCACGCCTTTGATCGGTTCGGGGGCGAGTTTGCCATTTTTTACGAGGCGTAGCCGACCCGGACGCTCAGTGATTAATATTTGATCATCCGGCAACCACGCCATACCCCAAGGATGTTCCAGACCAGTAACGATCGGCACGAGTTTGACCGCAGCAATCGGCAGCTGATCAGCTTGGGGACTCAGGCGATCACTGGGAACAGGAATAGCTGGAGCGCAGCCCATAATTGCACAAATTCCGGAAAGCAGGCCAGCAACCGTAGCAATGGAGCGAGTTCGCATGGACTATAGCCGAAATAAGGGTTCATCTTTGACCAATTGCTCCGAGTGTAACAAGTATGGGGAACTGAAGGGGTGCTGACACCAGGCGCAACGATGGCTAGACACCCGGCAGTGAAAGGCTTCTATGGCTCAATATTTCTTCGTGAATTTTAGGCCTTACGTGATGATTTGAGTTTTGCTCGAACGTATTTGCGTCGTTATAGGCTTCAAAAAGTGCTTGATTGCGCCTGGTGTCAGCAACCCTTCAAGTACCTCGCTTTGGTGAGCGGGTGAAGGATCAAGAAGATCTGAGAAATACAAGAAAGCGATCAGTGAAGGGAAAACTCTACACGAGCTGGGTGAGGAGGATTTAGCTTACCCGTTTGAAGCACTATTGAAGCGAATTGGAGGCCATTTAGCATGAGTGATGCGTTAGAAAGGCAGCGAGAAAAGCGTCAACAGAAAAAAGCAGTCCCTGCTCGTGACACATCACTGATGGGCCAGAGGCCAATTGAGGCTGAAGAAGCACCAGTACCCTCTGTTAAGGCACTGCCAGAGAAAAATACCGAACTAGGGCCACGGCGGTACATTGCTTTTTCCGAAGACATTGATGAGGAGGTACAGAAACAATGTGGAAAGATGGGACTTCCAGTTTATATCGAGGCATTGTACGAACTCGTGAGGGAAGCTGGGCAACTAGAAGAAGCTAAGGCGAGAGCAGACCGTATCAAGGAAGAACGCAAGCAATCAGCTCACTTACAAAGACTTCGCACTCAACTAGAAAACCTCGGAGGTTAGCCGTGAAACCTCACGACCATTGATGTAACTACCTCGTGCCCACCGATGCAAAACGAGAACTACAGCAAGCACTCAACAGGCATCTATGACCTACGGTCAGGGGAATTAGCAAGGGGTGATCTTTAGGGTGCGTTCTTGCACCCTAAAGATCACCCCCAGCAAACCCATGCCCACCGACCGCCACCAATACCCCGAGCGATCTCACACCGATCTCTTCTCGTCATCAGCCTTCCCTAGATAAACTGCACGATGTTTGCCGCCTTCCCACCAACGAAGGTATTTGTAGGGACCGCAGCCATTAACCATCCGCTTCTCGATATGGCCCTCTTGATCGAGAGGCTTACCATGCTCATCTCGATCGACTTCTTTACCCCGCTCGCACTCCATCGCTGCAAGCCCTGAGATCAGAGATCGCAACTCGGCATCAGAGAGCAACGCAGCACTCTTGAGCAACTGAGGCACAGTCGGCTTTCGGGGACGGGGGTTTCGCGGCACTAATTTAGGGTACAAAACAGATCACAACTGTACCCTAAGCTTTACGCAAAAAACACCAGTTGAGATCGCTCAGATGTACACAATAGATGACTTGTCGCATTTTAGGGTACATGATAATCTAGTACTTGTACCCTAAAATAACTTACAAATCACTCAAATCCATTACTGAAGTGAGTTTCAAGTGCGACTACTGACGGTCAGAGTATTATTGTTTAGGGTACAAGCACTGTCAGATTCTTCCTATCTGGAGCAAAGGAGGTAAGGCTCATGCCTACCATTACAGGAACGGTAGAAGTACAACGAAGCGACAGCAGCGAGTGCATCTGCTGCGATGGTCAGCATGTTTTCAATACATCACTCGTCTTGGATGACTACCCCTCGTTTTCTCCAGGGCATATCAAAGGGTCTTTGTTCGACTGGGTAGATTCCAGTCTCGATCTAAAGCTATTGGAGGGCAGACGGATCAAAATCTCGGCAGAAGTCCTACCATCAGAGCAATCGCATCGCCCATCAGCAACTAAAAATGAGACAAATGAGTCCGTAGAAAGGGTCTAATGGTGGATATCGAGGAACGCTTACGGAAACTTCTGACTCTATCTGAACAGGGCGCACCGGGAGAAGCTGAAAACGCTCAAAGGTTGCTCGAAAAGCTACTAAACAAATACGATCTCGCACTTGATCAGATTGAAAGAGAGGCTTCTGTTGACTGTACTCTAACCTTTAGAAACAGACATGAACGGGATCTAACCATTGATGTCGCTTGGTACGTTCTGAAAGCCGGAAACCATAAGTACGATAAATCTAAGAAAAACAAGTACCGATTCATTGGCATTACTCCAGCTCAAGCTGTGGAGATGGAGTTTCTATACGATCACCACCGGAAAGAACTAGCTAAGGTTCTGGAAGCTGCGGCGACGGCCTACTCAGTTCGCAACCTACCCTCACCTTCTTTCGATGGAGAGAAAGAACAACCTGTCGATGAACTCAGTGATACGGAAAAGATCGCCTTAGAATTCTACAAGGCAATGCCCAGGAGTAGTCCAAACCGTCAGCTATCTGAAGCAGGATCAGCCCATGCCCACTGAACGCTACCGATACCCTGACAACTGGGAAGAGATCGCAACCTCGATCAAAGAGGAGGCAGGTTGGGTATGCGAGAATTGCGGTAAGGTCTGCCGCAGGACAGGAGAGAGCCTGCAGGACTATATTAAGCGTAGCCAGTATCCTGCAGTAGAAGTACTGCTGCACCGCCAGCGCTATACCCTCGATGGCGCTCACCTCGACCAGAATCCAGACAATAGCGATCGCAGTAATCTCAGAGCACTCTGCCGGGTCTGCCATCTGAACTACGATCGCAAATGGATCGGCATGAACATGATGCGGAGGCTAGAGAGAGCGGGGCAGATGAGAATACCTAACTGCATCTAGGAAGGATGAGAACGATACTCTGCATCAGTCGATATTAAAGCTAAGTTCACTATGTCCTCTCCCAGAAAGCGTGAACAACTTGCCCAACAGATAGACACCGAGGTCTACCAAACCGTTGCCGATGAAAAGGGTGACGAGGAACTACTCTCATCCATATATAAACACATGGAACCCTTCAAAGAAGCTAGTTAGCGACTAGAAAGTCTGGGCTAAGACTTCCTCCGTTTTACATTTCACTCATTGGTCTTAAACCACTCAAAAAGATAAAAGTGTGCGCCCGTCGGATCTTCCATGCAGGCAAAAAAGCCAGTCTCAGGTATCTCCGTTTTTGGCATGACAGTCTTGCCGCCCAAAGACGCTACCTTCTCTGACCAGACATCCACAGAACTCACGGAGAAGTAGCTCATCCATACAGGCGGCATATGCGGTACGTTAGGAGGCCGCTTCAAGATACCGCCGATCATCTCATCAGCCACTTGTTCACCGGAAGCTTTAAAGCTTATGTACTCGCCGCCATTCATGGGCATAGGATCTGTAAACTTCCAGCCCACTAGTTCAGCATAGAAAGGCAGGAGGGGATCAGGATCATCAACAATTAGCTCCATCCAGCAGATTTCACCCGGTCCATTGCCGATCATATTCAGGTTGCCCTCATCCGTCGCGGGGGTAAAAACATGAAATGCCGTTCCAGCCGGATCAGTCAGTACTGCAGTTCGACCGATGGTAGGGATATCAAAAGCCGGAACACAGACTTTTCCGCCGAGCGACTCCGCCTGCTGACAAGCCTCATCCACGTTCTCTACCGTGATATAGGCAATCCAATGACTTGGTCCGGGAAATTCCTCTTCCAGCTCAACTGGGTTCGCAAATCCCCCTTTACTGGCCGTGTAGATGATGGAATCATCATGCCCTGGAATTTCTATTTCACTGAGCTTCCAATCGAACAGTTTTTGATAGAACGCATTTGCCTTCTCGACATCCTTCGTCATTAAACTCCACCAGCAAAAAGTGCCGATCTGATCTGTCAAACTCATGGAATTCTCCTTTCCTGTAACGGTTTAACTGAGAATAATTTCTACCGGAAATCATCAAAAAAGATATGGCAACACAATATAGTACATAAATACTATCATATGCGATGTCAACCGAATGGGGAGAGTGATCAAAACCGGGGGAAACGCTGATATTTCGTGAATAGAACAGCCCTAGTCAAACATAGATGTTAGCTGATACCCAAAACCTCCAGAACTCTTGCTGTGCAGAAAGATCCTTTGGTATGAGAACTACCTACTGAGGAAAGTGTTTTGGGAGGTGCAAGTCCTTATCTAACAAGCTTTCCCCCAGCTTTGATCACTCTCCTATACCTTGACGCCAGTTTCAGCATCCATCCAAACGGAGTTCTGCCCCTGCCAGAGAATCGGATGCTCGGGTTGCTCCTGACGTTCAATCATCAGCGACATCTGAGTGCCAGCGGTATAAAACTCAAGGTTAAGTGTCCACTCTGGCAACTGATGACCGGCCTCATCACGAGCGATAAGCTGCAGATGACAGTCATCTATCGTTGCGCTTTCGCTAAGCAGACGACCCGCGTAATGTAGGGCCGGGAAAGTGAGCTGGGCAGCCTGAATCGAAAGCTTGGTAGTCCGCCAGATGTAAGGATAGAGGTAGCTCAATCGTTCATGCTCAACAATGTCACCCCTAATCTGTCCTAGCTGCGGGTCTCAAAAGGTCGTCAAAAACGGTCGCATCCATAACGGCAAGCAA